>NZ_CP118166.1:0-72500 GCF_028748065.1 Hyphococcus flavus
ATGAAACAAAAACTGATTGACTTTATTTCCGCCGCGTGGCTTGCCGCCGGGTCGAAAATCCTGCGCACCGTTGCGGCTGACTTCCCCAACATGCCGCGCAGCGCGGCGGCGCTCGACCGGCTCAACATCGTCTTACAGAACCGAACCTATTACCGGCCGTTCATCACGCGCGAGGATTTGCGCGCGCCCTTGCGCGATGCGCGCAACCTGCCGGGCGTGACGCTCGACATCGACGCGCAAATGGCCTTGCTGGCGGCGCTTGAACCATTCATGGGCGAGATTGCGGACCTCCCCGTCACGCCGCCCGACGATCTTTCGTTCGGATACTACAACGGTTGTTACGGCCCCGGCGACGCCGAGATCCTTTACGGCATGATCCGCAAACTGAAACCGAAACGCATCATCGAAATCGGCTCCGGCCATTCGACCAAGCTGGCAGTCAAGGCTCTGAAAGCAAATGGCGGCGGCGGCCATACCTGCATCGAACCTTATGAAGCCCCATGGCTCGACCGGCTGGGCGTTGAGACGGTCAGAAAAAAAGCGGAATCCCTCGATCCCGCTTATTTCGACCAGCTTTCAGAAGGCGACATATTGTTCATCGACTCATCGCACATCATCCGCCCCCAGGGCGACGTGCTGTTCGAATATCTCGAAGTGCTGCCCGCCCTCGCCCCCGGCGTCATCGTTCATGTCCACGACATTTTCACGCCGTTCGACTATCACGAGGACTGGATCATCGATCGCGGCCTGTTGTGGAACGAACAATATTTGCTGGAAGCGCTCTTGTCCGGCGGCGGGTTTGACATCATGCTCAGCGCCAACTGGCTGTCGCGCACGCGCACCGATGAAATGGCGGCGATCCTGCCGGGCTTCGCCAATCATCTTGACGCCGAGCCGTCATCATTCTGGGTGCGGAAGAAAGGATAAATGATGCACAGTAATGCTGACATCGAATTTGCACACCTGTCGAGCACAGAGCGAAAAGACAAAGCACGGCAGCTTCGTTTCGACTATCTGTTTTTGCAAGCCGTTCTGTTTTTCCTTTTACTGATGATTATCACTGGCGCTGGCGCGGCGGCGATTATGGGAGAATATGAAAAAGCACGCACCGTGTTGCTGATTTCGATCCCTTTTCCGTTAGCGCTGCTTGTTCACTGGGATAAATTGAAGAACATAAATTCATACCAGAAATGGGCACGCAACGAGCTAAAGCAAGAACCTCACTGATCCCAGATCCAGTTGACCAGATCGTTATTGTTCACCGCGCACGCCCGATAGGCGTTATCGCGCTGCGTTTCATAATCGGCGACGGCGGTTTCGCTCATCTCGCCGCCCGGCAAATCAGCGCGGCGGATCTCGATCGGCGGGCAAATCTTCAACAGATGCGCCGGCGGATCGAGTGATGTCAGAATTGGCGCGGTGCGTTCCCTGGTTAAGTGCCCGCACGACGGCAGCGCTAAGAGCGGGATAATCGCGGCGGCTCTGAGACAGCGCCCGGCGCGTGATGTCGGCGATTTCCATGGCATAGCGTTGATCCCTTTCGGCGGCCGCCTGGCGCGCTGTCTGCGCCTCGGCCCGCAATCGTTCCTTTTCCGCTTCCAGGGCCGCGACCCTGGCGCTTTCCCATTCGGCCTGACCTTCGGAAAAACCCTTGTCGTAATAGGCGCCCACATAAGCGTCATGGATAAGTTTCACCGCCAACAGCCCGGCGATCGCCAGCCCGACGCCGGCGACCGGCGCGAATTTCTTCGCCGCCGCATCGGTCAAGCCGATGGCGGACAATAGCTTGATGATGATGGCGATCATTGGCCGCTCAAGTCTTCCGCCGCGCAATCGTCAGCATGATGGCGGCAGACAATGCGAATTGCGGCCTTGCGCTCCTGGTCCCTGACGGCGATGGCTTCGCGCGCTTCGGTCCCGGTAAAGCGATCGGTTGTTCTCGCAATACTTAAAATCAGAATGACGCCGATCATCGCCGTTGAAATCCATTTGCGGGCGTTTTCCCAGGTCATCATCATTTCCCGTTCTTTTTATGCAGCACGTCAGCGATCGACTTGAACACCAGCCCCAAATCCCAATCCATGCGGTTCAGCTTCGCTAGCAACGCCGTGCCGACAAAGGCCATGATCAGCGCGCCGACGCCGACGACGCCTTCGCCGTCCGGCAATTGCGAGGCGAGATAAGGCCCGGCAACAAGACCGATCACCAGCGACATGGCGCCGGTTGCGATCAGATCCTTGATCAGATATTGCGGCCCGTCCGGCCCCTCGGTTTTGCGTTGCGACCGGAAATAAACCGCAAAGCACGCCCCGGCGAGCGAGGGGAAAAACGTGTCGCCGGTGATCGCGGTCCAAACGCCCGCCGCAACCATGGGCGCCGAAAAAACTGCCTCATTCGCCATTTGTAGTTTCATCTCCCGGCCTCCGGCCTCTTACCGATCATTGTCCTGAAACTCGATGGTCAGGTCGCCGCGCTCGGCCGCGCCGATGACAGCGGAATAAAGCCCGCGATAGGCGGATACCGACTTTTCGATGTACATGCCCCGTTCATTGGCCTGCCGCCCGACCAGCAAACACCCCGCCGTGTCCGTTTCGAAATTGCCAATGTGAATCAGAATGTATTCAAAGCCCGGCACGTCGAGGATATGAAGCATGCCGCGATGAATGTCGCGGGTGGCCGCCTTGCGCATGTAACGGGAATGAAATCCGCCTTCCTTCCGTATGCCGACATTATACCTGCCGGCGGGGATGCGCGTTTCGCCGCGGACTTTCACATCCCGGTATTCGTCCTCAAGACCGAAACAGGCATAAACCTCCTGATCGCCATCAAATACGAATATGCGCGACAGCGTTGCATTATCATCCGACTTGTAGCGGTCAACGATGATTTTCATGCCTAAACTCCTGATGCCTGTATTGCCGTTGCGTAAGCGTTCAGCGTCGCCTGATACTCGCCATAGGCCCATGGCTGGCCGTAATCGCCCGCGTCCTGTTCGCTGTCATAGGGACCGCCATAAGCCGCCGGCGCGAAGGTCGGGTCTTTCGCACGGATGCGGGAAACGAACGTCGCCCATATCGTTGCTGCCAAATCTCCCGGCCCTTGCATCTGATTGTAATAGGAGGCGTTGAACCCTGAATGACTGCGGATGCCAGAGGGGATAGAGCCGGAAAAATCATGGCTGCCGCCCTCATAGGACCACTGGACTTTCGTGTTCCAGTTTTCGGCCTCTGCCTGGCAGGCGTCGTAAAGCTCCGTCACCCAACGAATTTTGTACTTGATGGAGTTTAGGTCTCCGCCTGACGCCGTATCGTCGAGATACCAGTCTTCAACGCTTTGCCAGAACGCCGCCTCATCGGCGTCATAAGCGTCCGTCACTTCCGTTACGTGGGTTGCGCCGGTCTCGCCCGTCAGGTTTGACGCCGCATCGTTTGAAAGAGCATCAGACCAATAATTCGTGATGCAAATTTTCGCCTCAGCCAGCTTGGCGTTGAGCGCCGAACCCGTAAGCGATCCGCCTTCGGTCCCCTCCCAAAAGCCGGAGTAGCCCTCCATGCGCGACTCTACGAAATAAGCGCCTACGGAAGTCTGCACGCCCAAGGCCATAGTGATATTGAACGATAGCGCACGGGCCGTCATGCGGTCGTCCAGCCGCTTTTTCAGCTTGGCTGAGATGTACCCCGCCCCGGAATAGTTGGCCTCATGAAACGCCTTTTGAACGCCACAACTGGCGGCGTATTGCGTCGCCACGTCAAACGCCGCCGCGCCGTTCCATAACTCATTGCCAAACTCGATAATGACTTCATCGCTTGGCGACCAATCAACGGCGACCAGTTGATCCAGTATCCAATCCGCCCATAAGTCCCATGCGCGGTGATCGTCGTAAAACGTCTCGTTGTCTTCCCAATCGTCCGCACCGCGCCACCAGTAATAATTACCGGCGCCATCGGTGATGACACGCAAGGAACAGGTGAACGTCTGCGGATCGCCGTCAACATCCGTATAGGAAACCGTGACCTTATAGATGACGTTGGGGCTGTTACTGCTGTGCGCAAAATTACCGTCAGCATCCAGAACGATGCGCTTGTTCGCCACGTCCAGCGTCGCCACCCCGGCGACCGACTGGCTGTCGATGGTGACGGTCTCGCCCAAGTCCACTTCGTTCGGATTGAACCAGAGATACCCTAGCTGTGTGGAACCACCCGACTGAATAGACGTGTATTCTACCACGGGATAAAACGGCGAGCCGACATAGACCGGCATGTTGATCCATGGCGTGCAGCTTGTCTGTTTACAAAAATCAAGCAGGGGCAGGATGGGGTTGCCCTGACGATGGCCAACGCCTCCATTAGCCGTGTAGTCGTGATCAGGACGCATCTGACCGCAACCGCCGCCAATGGTTGCATCAGTCAGCAACGCCATATCAGCGGGAACGGATGCGCAATTCCGCATGGGGTCGAACAAATCCATCACGCGCAAATGCGTCTGGAACGTGTAGTAATTGCGGAACCATGGGGCGAAAAACTTGTACGGATTATTGAAGCGGTCCCGAAAGTCGTCCTCTTCATCCTTCCAGAACACCCGTAGCGGCTTCCAGTCTTCGATCACCGAAGCGTTGCCGATATTCGTAACCGGGAAAGGCCCCGCCGAACGAGGCGCGCTCGTTCCCCAATTCTCCGTGTCGATCTCTATTTCGCGGCGGTGAACCTTGATAAACACAACCTCTCCACCGGACATGGCGCTTTGAAAAGTGACCACAACGTCATCGCCGGATTTTGCAACTGTGTAATCAGTCGTCGGTGTTTGGCGGTGCGCCTCTCTTAGTCCATCGACAAAAACATGAACCTGATTGTCGTTCCAATCTGCGCCGGAATGCGCGCCGTTAGTGAGCGTGAATTGCGTCTGCCCATTCGTCGCGGTTTCTTCGCTTTCCTCGTGCCATGTCGTATCGGAAAGCGTCGCGCCTAACTGGCTGATGCCGATAGTGTTGTTAGAGCCGTCCTTGAACTTGCCCTGGTCGCACTCAAGAACCAGCGTTCGCCCGTTGTAATAGGACGGGTTGTTCGAAAACCCCTGGTAGAGAATTTCATAGCCGGTAATCTGCGTCAGGCCAGCGGGCGCCGAAGTCATGGTCCCGTCCTGGTCGATGTAGCCGCCCTCGAACAAATCCTGAGAACGCCAGTTGGAACCGGAAACCTTCACTTCACCGTATGGGGTGCCGTGCGAGGCCACGAGATCAACGTAAGGGTCCGTCTTGAAGTCATAGAAAGAGACGACAAGCTGATCCTGTGAGGCGGGGGCCGCCGCTGTCATCGCCAGCAATGACCCGCCGATCATGGCTGATGCGCCGCCGATGCTCGGAATCGTCACGCAAGCCCCCATTTTGTATTGAGATAAGCGCGGGCGTTCTCGCGGATCGTCTGATCGACAGTGCTGAAGATGATCATTTCGGCGAACTTGCCGTCTGTGTGCAACGTGCCGCGATTGTGCATCACGTCAAGAACCGTGCTGGCGAGCGCCGTGGCGTAACCCGGATCATTGCTGTCGCGAAGGACACCGCCCACATAAAGCGCGTTCTCGTCATTGGCGAAGTCAAACTCCATCTCAACCAGAACCGGCGCGCCATCGACACCTGTGTCGTAAAACAGATCTTCATTGCTCGCGCCAAACATCTCCACAAAAGGCAGCCAGCCTGTCGTCGTGCTTGAGCGAAGCTGAAACCATGAGCTGTCACCGCAACGCAGGACCGTATGACCGCCATCAGGATCATCAACCTCAACAACCATCAGGATCGTGATGTTGTTGTTAGACGCCCACGGGAACGAGCCATTGGTCAGGCGATGGGTTGAACCATCGAAATCAAGGACGTTCAGGCTGTTGATCGTCTCAACGCCCGTATGCGGCATTTCAGAGGCGGTCGCTTCGGTCAGGTGATAACCGTTGCCGGACTTGTCATTGAGCTGCGAAACATCGGACCCGCTGTCAATCGTGATGCTGTCCGTATCCGACGCATCGTACCACGCCAGCAGGCTCGCCTCGTCATCAGGCGACCATGCCCCGCCCCCGCCTGAACCAAGCACATAGCTGCGATAGATAACCGAACGCCCGGCCCCCAGATCAATCGTCTTGGTCGCCAATAGCGTCTTGCCGGACTGCGCGCCGGGGTCGCTGTCGCCGCTTTCCAGCCGCGTTTTCTCAATGTCTCGATTAAGTGTTTCAACCGCCATAATACACCTAGAACGTCATCGTCCCCATGTTCTCAATTCGAATACGGGCGTCGATGGAGTTAAGGCGCTGGACGATGTAAAAGTCGTTGGTTGACGTGTCGGCAATAAGACCAACCCTGTCATCCGTTACGTCACCCATCACCGGAGCGCCTGAAGTTACGGCCTGATTTTCGAGATTGCCGCCAATAGCAGTGTCCAGAAGCTTTGCACATTGCGCCGTGCCGCCAATGGTCTCCACAAGGAACAGTTGTTTCAGCAGGTGGTTTGAAAGGCCAGTGCTGCGGTCATAGACTGTGATTTCAACGATGGAGTCATAATACGGCCAAACAAGGCTAATGATGTCCCCATTTGACTCGACTTCATCCGCATCAAACTCGAACGCGCCGCCTATGACCCGTACGTTGGAGTTGCCCCCGCCGTCTTCGATCAGACCACGGAAATCGCCGATCAGCTTCAGGTCTGTAATATCAATTTCAACATCGGTGCAATTGGAAATCTTGATGGGATGAACTGCCGTGTTGTTCGTATGCTTGGAACCGGACCCTGAAAGCTTGATGTGCGCTTTCGTCATGTCTTCGGCTTCGAACAAATAGCTGGCGCCAGATGTTACGCCATACTCGCGCGCATCAACATTGATATGGCAATCGGAAATCTCGCTGGTGATGGTCGCGGTGCCGTCGCCATCCGCCATAATGACGGAGCCATCGGTATAGCGAACCGTGGCGCCCCTGATGTTGGCGTTCTTGTACTCGCCGGGACGCATGAGGATCGCATGATCCGGGCGGCGCGACGCCTGTTCAGGGTGGCCGAGAACGGTGTATCCGTTAATCTCAAGGTCTTCTGCGCCATCCAGAACCAGCGGCGCGTTTAATGACCAAGCGAAATCGGCGCCATTAACAGAGCCGCGAAGGAACCCTTCCCACAACCTGCCGCCAACATCGCCATGGATATTGAAAAGTTTGACGGCGCGGATGTTTTCCTTGTTCGATCCCGTGTTCTTACCGAGAAGGCCGTTTGCGCCATGGAGACGGAACGGGCCAATCTCGTAATTGCGCATCCCGTAGATCGGACCTTTGGTCGTGTCGTCGTCTGCCTCTGTCACGTCCGCAAAGGTGAACTCGAATACGGTGCCGCCGCCCTCATGGGTGCCGTAAGCCTTGAGGCCGCGCCCCTTTACCAGAACATGAGCATAGGCAAGACCGTCACCGCTGCGCCCTGAAAAGTGACAATCGGCCAGCACCATATCAACATCAGCGTCAGTGGACGGACTATCCTGCGCAATGATGGTGTTGGCTTCCGTATCCGCCGGCACCTTGAAGTGGATGTTTTCGCACTGGAATGATCCGGCCTGCACGTCGAAAATCGGCAGATCGTCCGCCGTCATCTCGATGACGGTTTCCTGACCCGCTGTGGTGTTTGACGTGCCGCGCGGGCGTGTCGCGCCCTTAATCGAAATATGGTTTTCAGTTACGTCAACCTTGTTATTATTTTGATAATGATCCGCCTTCAAACCAAAATCGACAGCCGTGGTGTTAATGGCCGTGTCAAACATGGTGACGCTTGCGGCCTGACTGGCTGCTACGGCATAGATCGGCAAGGGTTGCGTATCTTCCAGCGTCGCAACATCAACCGCGAGAGACGCAACAGCCGTATCGTTGTCGGCAATGTCCTGCGCTGCACTTGACAGCCCCAGCGCTGTCAGCAAAGCGCCCTGACTGATCGCGCCGGTTAATCCGACAACGGATGAAACGAGATCGGAATAATCGGCTTTCAGCCAGTTCGCCGCATAGGTTGTTGTGGATGCGTCATCGGTCAGCGCGATGATCCGGTCATTGACGCTGAAATCAACGCCGTCAACCGTGCCCGCTGTCGTCACCTGATAGGCGTGACCTTCTTCAGCCGAGCCGCCGCCGGGGAACGTGCCGGCAGACGCATCCCAACCGCCCTTTAGAATGACCGCCGCATCGAGTTCGGCGACGCGCGTGCGGATGGCGTCAAGGTCCGTCGCCGCTGTCACCGTGATATTGTCGAGACCAGCAGCGGCGATTATCGAATTAACAACCGGCGTGATGACGTTTGTCTTGAAATCGGAAATCAGCGTTGAAGCCCATTCCGCGCCATTGGCGATGATCAACCGCAAGCTGTCGCCCGGCGACGCTATGTTGTTCTCAGTAGGGTCTTCGGAGACGACATCAATCAAGTTCTCCGGCGTGATATAGCCGTCCGCCGGCGCGCCGTCTTCGGTCAGCATGTAAAGCCGCGCCAGCGCCGGCGAATAGGTCAGGATTTCGTTCCGCGACGGATCGTTCAAATTCATCGTTTAATCCTTGCTAGAGAAACTCGACTGTTTCGCCGTCTAAAAACTGAAACAGTTCGCTGTCGAGAAAACGGAAGTTGTCCAGCAGCGCGCCGGCGTTGGCGATGGCGACGACGTCCAGCGTGTCGCCCGACTGCACGGCGAGATTGCCGCCGGCGAGGCTCGCGCCGCTGTATAAAAGCCCGCCCGCGCCGCCTTTGGCGTTGTTCGTGGTCAGAAAAAGACCGCCCACGGTGACGCTCGCGTTAAAGGTGAATTGCGCCGGCGATGTCTGATTGGCGATCTGATGATCGACCGCATTAGCGGGCGCATAGGCCGGCCGCGACGCCTCGTCATAATCGGTGATTTCCGTCCAGCCGCCATGGCTCGCCATGGTGTCGCCGGCGGCGATCGTCGGCGAGGCGGCCATGATCCCGACATAATGCGCCGCGCTATAGCCCGCGCCTTTGAAATACTTGTCCACAAGATCGTCGATCCCCTCATCGACGACCAGGTTAGGCGATAGACTTGCGTGCAATAATCTCCCGCCGCGCCGATGCGCGACCGCATAATAGGTTTTCATGCGCCCCGGCCCTGACTTTGCCGATTGTCACGGCGCCCTTGTCTGCGCGTCCTGTTTTCAATGGGAAAGCGCGCCGCCCGGCGATTGATGATCCCGCGCGCTTTTTGCACAAAATCGACCGGCGCGCCGTTCATTTCATACATGCGCGCTTCATCGAACGCCTGCCCGGTGCCGTCGTCGCGCCCTTCACGCTCCCATTGGGTCCAGCATCCGTCGCAAACAAACGGCGCGCCGCCCGACAGCGCCGCCGGCCAGTGCCGCGCATCGACCAGCACAACCGGCAAAACCCATCGCCCGCAACATGGCGCCTTGACCTTGACGCCGGCCCCGCTGGCCCGTTCCGGCAAGCGAAGATTTTCGCCAAGCTGATCGCGGATCCCGTCATAGGTTTCGATTGACCATCCCATCAAACACCCTCTGCATTGCCGATCAGCCAATAAGGCACGCTTGACGCGCCTGCCGGCGTCGCCGTGACTTCGTTAATCGTTGTTTTTTCGTATCGCACTTCAATGAACGCGGTGACGTCGTTTGCCGGCAACGCCCCGCTTTCACGGTGAATGCCGAACGCGCTGTCGCTGTCTAGACCGTCAACGGTGATCGAATGGATATATGTGCCGCTGACGTTGTATTGTTTTTGATCGCGCTTGACCCATGCGCCGCCGCTTAACGTGCGCGTGTAAAAGCCGACGGAAACCATGCCGACGACGGGTTCGCCCTCGACGATTTCACCATCATTGGCGTTGACGGAAAATTCAAACTCGTAATTATCGTTGGTGTCTTCATCATCGCTTGATTTTTCAATCTGCCATCCGGGCGTTCCGCCGACTAACGATCCCGGCCCGTCGTCATAAGACGTGGTGCCGCCCGACCCCGTTGATTTCAGTTTCAGCGATGCGGTGAAGCCCGATTTCGTCAGATTTAGCGCCCGGTACACTTGTTGCTGCGGCTCGCTGAGACCGCTTGAATGTGACAACCCGCCGGCGCCAAACCGCACGATCGGCGGCGCGTCCCAATCCTGCGAAAACGAAACGCTGTCGCCGTCTCTCACAAAACCGTCTGCCGCGCCGATCGCCAGCGTGCGGCCTGTCTCGCCGCCGGATTGTTCGGCCATGACGCCGTCGGCCAGGGTCTTGTCGCGCCCCGATGAAATAATTTCATCGATCGACGTCCCGTCAAAAAGGCGCGGCGTATAAGTGCCGATGCGATCAACCCTGTTAGGGATTGTTGATTTTGCCGGCGGCGTTCCTAACGCCGGCGTGTCGTCATAAATGCTGGCGTCTTCCTCCTGAAAGGTGACGATCGAAACGCCATCGATCGACACGGTCTTGTCGATGATCCGCGCAAGCTGATCTTCGTAGTCCGTTTCAGAAATGTTAAGCGTGACGACCGTAAACGGATCATATAAAACGCCCTTCCACCCCATCGCCAGCGTCCACAACCGGCCATAGCGCGACCGCTTGATGGCGTAGCGCGCCAGGCGTTCGCATGTTTCAATATCCTGCACCCATCCATAATCGATCGTCTGGATGCGGCGCCCGCCGTCATCACTGACAAGCGCGCTTTCTTCAACTTCCGGATAGGGCGCGCCCTGGAACAAATCAGCCGCTGAAATGTACCGCCCGCGCACGGTGTTGATCAGTTGGCGCGGATCCGGCCCGGCCTGATGCGAAACGCCGCCGTCGCGCAAAATGTCCGCGTCGGTGATCGTATCCATCGACGTCAAGTCGTCATGCGGCACCCAACAAAAACGCTTGCCGCCGATGATCGCGACCTTGCCGCCGGTTGACGCCTCCCATTGATCAAAAAACGCTTCGTGATTGTTCGTGGTCGGAAAATAACCGCCAAGGCGATAGCGCGGCACCCCGTCCCGCGTTTCATCGCAGACATTGGCGGCGGCGATAAAGCTCGCCAGATCAACATCCGTTTGCGGCTCGCCCACGCCCCATATAATATCGCCATTCGCGGCACGCTCGCCGATCACATAACGCAACAGCACTAACGCCGCATTGCCGTCGTTATATTCCCACGTTGACGGATCATCATAACGATGCGATCCGGATCCGCCCGCCGTCGTATCAAGGCGCGGATCATACAACAGCGCGCCGCGCACCCTGATCGTCAACCTGGTCGGCACGCCGCCGGTCAAAATGTCCTGGTCCTTGAAGTTCCAGACAAACGCTGAATGCGCGACGCCCGCCCCTTCCGCATCGCTCGGCCAGACTGTTGACGGCAACGAAATCGCCGTCTGACCGCTCGCCCCGGTCTTGCGCTTCCAAGTTAAAACGCCGGCATAATCGCCCGTCGCCGCGTCGCCGGAAAAAGACACAAGCTCGCCGTCAACATGCAAACTCTGATAGCTGTCAATTTCGTGCCAGCAGTGAGCGGCGACGTTCGCGACTAGCTCGCTTTCGTCGCCGTAATTTTCTTCAAAAATGATCGCCGCCGGGACCGCCGTTTCGCCGAACGCATAACCGCCAAGCGCATTTGGATCGACAAACGCCTGCCCGCGCGCATTCGCGCCGATGTCCTCAAGCTTTGGCCCCTTCGTTAGCGCCGCGCCAAGGGCGCCCGCAACCGCACCGCCGATCGTCACCGCCGTTGTGATTGTGGAAAGCGTGGTCGTCGTCACGCCGAGAACGCCGGCCAGCGCCGCCGATCCGCCAAATGTGGCGATGGTCGCCGCGACAAAACCGGCAACGGCGAGAACCGTGCCGACAACCTTTAAGACCTTCCCCATAGATCAGCCGATCACGAATCCGGCGTCGATATAACGCATGGGCATGATCACGACGCCGTTTTCCCCCAAAAACGCCGCGCGCTGATGCGCGCCCTCGGTGACAAAAACCCCGACGGCGCGATCATCTTCGATCCAGGCGATGTCGCCGCGCTTCGCGTGCGCCGGATGCACGGGTACGCCGAACACCCGCGACAAGGCGTCAAGATAGGTTTTATCGCCCTCGCCCCAAAGGGCGCGGATCGCGCTTTCGCGGCTGTCGTATTTGCCGCGATAATCCGCTAACGGATCGTCGCCCGTCATTTTCAAGACCCAATCACATGCGAAAGTCGCGCAATCAAACCGCCCCCACGCGAAGCCGCGCCGGCGAAATTCTGCTTTCGCTTGCGTCACATGTTCGTTTAAAAGACGCGGCCAGCCGGCTTTTCGTTCAAATGTCATTGCAGGTTCACCAGCGCCGGATCAAAACCACGCCCGGCGAAGCCAGCGCCGGAAAACGCCGAGGTCGGCGGCCGGTCGGCGGTGCCGATCTTGCCGTTTGCGGTGTCCAGAATGAAGGATGAGAACTTATCGGCAGCGTTATACCGGCCATGATCGATCCAGCGCGCCTCGCCGGAAATCGAGCGCCGCAAATCACGGTCCAGTTCTAGAATAATCCGCGCGCCCTGCCCCGGTTGCCGGTTCGTGTTGGCCTGGATGATCTTGCCGGAAAACATTTGAATGATCGTCGGATGCAAATCGCCATTATCATCGACGAAAAACATCCAGATTTTCGCATCGCGCAATTGCCACACGCGCCGGTCGCGCACAATTTGCCGTATGACCTCCTGGTCATTGTCCGTGGCGTTATAGGTCAGCGATACCGGCCGCCCGTTAGACATGTTTGTTACAAATTCGGAAATATCGACGGCCGCTTCCACGGGCAAAAACACATTGCCGTCCAAAACCGGATCACCGGTGCCGGTCGGCTGCAATGCGCCGTTGCCGGTCCAGCCGAAAACCGGCTCGTCGCTAAAATCAAGCCAGCCGACCACAACCGGCCGCACGGTCGGCGATGTAACAATGGTTTCGAGGGTCATTTAATCCGTTTACGGTGCAAATGCTTCGATGAAGTCGATGTCGAAATCTGTCCCGCCGTCCAGGCTGTTTTGCCAGATCATTGTCGGCGTGGTTAAGCGAAACGCGGTGACGGGCGCATCGATTTCAACCGCCGCATTATCATCGGGCGCATTGCGCAATGGCGGGTAAAATGAAATCGTCGCCTCGCCGGATCCGTCGGCGGTCGCATCGGCGGTTGCGATCTTCAATTCCTTGACGCCGGCGGCCGTCACCATGAAATAATCACCCGCCGCCAACAGATCCGCCGCCGCTGTTGCGTTATCAATGTCGATCGACGTCCCTAATTGCGAGCCGCCATTGACCAAAAGGCCCGGCCCCGCATAGCCCGTTGACGGCCCCGATTGCGCATCAGGCGGCCCCATTTCAAAACGGTTTGACAATTGCGCCAATTGCGCCAGCGCCGCCCGCCATTGCCGCCGCGCCGCGCCGTCAAGTTGCGGCAAACTGATCTTTCCCGCCCATAACGCGCGCTGATATTCGGTGACTTGCACGGCCCCGTTTAAAAACTCGCCGACCGCATCGGCGCGCTCAATGCCAAAGGCTGAAACCCGCCATCCGATCGGCGCTTCGGGCAAGGTGATCATCGCCATCAGGCGTGCCTCGGCCGGGCGCGCGCCTTGTTGAGCGCATCCGTTGTCGCCGCTGCAATGGCCGGCGTCTGTTTGGCGATCATGTCCGAAACGCTTTCCAGCCCGACATCAAATCGATTTGTCTGATGGATGGTGACGCCGCCGCCCATCCCCGCCATTTGCGCATTCGACATGATCGATCCGGAAACATTCGGCGCGAAAAGCTCCGGCCCGCGTTCCCCGACAAGATAGGTTTTGCCGCCCGTCACAGGACCGCCCACGGCCCTGCCGCCGCCGAAACTGAAACCGCCCCCGCCGCCGAAAAGATTAAGACCGCCGAAAAGACTTTCCGCCAGCGGCTTTAAAACGGTCATGCGCAAAATCAGGATGGCGAAATCTTTCGCAAGGTTCTGGATCGCGCCGGAAATATCGCCGTTCAACAAGGCGTCTAGCGCGGCGTTTTCAAAGGCATATTGAAACGACAACGATAATTGTTCGTTTTTCGCCGCCAGCATTTCCGCGCTTTTCGCAAGCCGCGCATTGTTTTCGGCGATGCGCAATTGATGCTCTTCGATTTCCTTCATTTTCGTCGGCGATAGGCTTGGCGTTCCCGGTATCGCCGCACCGCCGCCGGATCCGCCGCCGGGCGGCGGCGCGGTCGCCGGCCCCACAGCGCCGATGACGTCGGAAAGCGAAACCGTCGGCGCGCCGCGCAACTCGCCCTTGATGCGTGCGATCTCTGACTTTAATCGCTCGATTTCTTTATTGATTTGCGGATTTCGCGCCGGCTGGCTTTCAAGCGCGTTTAGTTCGGCCTGCAGTAACTGCAGCCCCGCGCCTTTCGCCAGACCCGACCCCCGCGCGGAAAGATCCCCGATAGAGGCAGCAAGATCGATGGCGATCAATTGTATTTCGTTCAATAGCTCTTTGAACGCGACAAAACCTTCGATGTTATCGAGAACGGTTTTATTGAGTTTCGTTGACATCACCGCATCGAGATCGGTGAGACGGTCGGCGGCTTCTTCGGCCTTACGCGCAAGGCTTTCATCCAGCACCGCGCCCATGTCGCGAAACTCATCGCGCAAGCCTTTCACCTGACTTGCCGAAACGCCGAACGCCGCGCCCGCCTTGCGCCCGAACGCCGCCGCCGCAAGCGCGTTGCGTTCCATGGCGTTTTCGGTCGCCGCCAGCCGTGTCAAGACAAGCTCAAGCGCCTGATCGACATCGTCGGCGGCGACAACCTCGGCCAGAAAGCCCGGATCCATCTTGTTCAAGAGCGTGTAAAGCGTGCCGGTTTGCGATCGCGCTTCACCGATCGATTTTGAAAACCGTTTCAGGCTTTCATCTGTCTGATCATAGGCGACGCCGATCCGCTCGCCGGCGTAGCGCAACTCTTGCAACGCCTCGACGCTGACGCCAATGCGGTCGGCCTGCTTCGCCAGCGTGTCGCCAAACTGGATCGCTTGTTCCGATACGCGCTGAAAACCCCGGATCGCCAGCGCCGCGCCGGCGCCGGTAGCAAACAACGCCGCTGCGCGGCCGATCTTGTTAAAGCCGTCCTCGATGCGCTTTAAGGATCCGTTCATCTTGCGCTGATTGCGCTGCAATGTGGCGTTCGCCTTGTTCATGTTCGCTTCAAATCCGGCGATTTTCGCCGTCAGATCGACGCCAAGGCTACCGATTGTCGTCACGTGGTTTTGCTCCGTACGCCATAAACGCGGCTTTGATTTCTTCTGGGCTTCGCCCAAGCTTCACATTTGTCAGCCAGGGCATTAATTGATGCGGCTTGATAGCCGGCGACTTTGGCGATCGATGCGCATTCGCCAGGATCACCGCCATTTCACTTAGCAAGTGCGTTTGCTTGACTTCTTCGCGTGGCGCATGGGCGCGCAACGCGTGCATCCATTCGCGCAATGTCAGGCTGTAAAATGTCTCGGGTGAATAGCCGATGACGCCAAAGGCGATTTCATGCCAATAGGCCCAGGGCGTCGGCTCGTTCTCTAGTCTTTTTTTTCGTCATTGGTGAGTGGCGACGCCCCCGGATCCTCATCCGGATAGGCGTTGCCGACAATATTGCCGATCTCGATCATCTTTTCGACGCCGATTTCCGCCGCGCCGATTTCTTCATCGGTCAACGGATTATCGTCACGCGCTGACAAATGTTTCAGCATCACCCGAAACAGCTTGAAACGCGGCGTGATCATTTCGCCGGTTTCGGGATCTGTCTTGATCTGCATGCGCATCAATATTTGATTGATCGAAAGATCAAGATCCTCCTCAATAGCCTCAACCGCGCGCATGTCAAAGGTCAGTTTAACGTCGCGGCCGTTAAACTTGATCGTTGAAATACCCCTGGCCTTGCCCATGGGATTACGCCGGCGTGACGGTTACGTCGCCAGAGATTTCAAAATCGATATTGGCGTCATACGCCTGATCGATCCCCGACGTGACCTGAAACCGGCGGCAAAACGCCTTGAAATCGAACACCGTGCCGTCGGACAGTGTCACTTTCACATTGCGCAATTGTCGGTTTGTCCGCGCCGTCTGGCATGATTGCTGGCCCGTATCGCCCGGAATGTAGTTGGCGACGACGTTAAATCCGCCCTCATCTTTCGTGCCGGCGCGCTTTTCTTTCGCTGTAGACTGAGAATGCGTCACGTCAAAAATCGTCGTGTCGCCGCCCGGACCGTCGGTTGATTTGACTTCGCTGATCTCATCGAAAGTGTCCGCACCTTCATCGACGGTGACGGCGTTGCCTTGCCCGATTTCGACCTGGCTGCCTTCAAAGTTAATCGCATTTGATGTCATTGCAATTGCCTCACTGTTAGACGGAAATCGAGCGAGACCCGGTGAAGCTCCGTCGCGGCTTCAAAGAGGTCTTGTTTGTTCTGCAGTGCGCAATAAAGGATCTCGACGCCGGCGGTTGTTCCCCGATAGCCGTCAAGCAAGCCATGGATGGCGCGCGATAATTGTTTCGCCGCAAGCCATGTTGGCGCATAGCTGTCCACTTGCCAGCGAAAGACGTTAAGACCCGGCCCGGCTGCATGATGTTGATCCGTAAACGAAATAACTGTTGCGACGACATAAGGCGCCGCCTCGCCTTGCCTCGCGATCGTCGGCGAAACCCGGTCGCCGGCGAGCGCGGAAACCCCGGCGTCGGCCAGTAAGAGGGCGATCAATGCTTCCTCAATCATCGCCGCCGCGACGCCCCCGTTTCACTGGCAAGCTTCGCCGCTTCCTTCGCCATGCCCTCGGCGACTTTTTCGGTGATCGCCTGGATCGCCGCCTCGCCTTTCGTATCAAGCGCCGGGCGCATGAATGGTTGCGCGGCTTGCGTCGATGTTCCGTATTCGGCCAAATGAGCGCGCCGCGATGTTGGTTTTTTAAAGCCGACCCTCACAAGACTGTTTTCGTTGCGGCGTTTTTTCTTGACCGTTGCGACGGTGATCGATCGGGCAAGTTCGCCGGTGTCGCGCGGCGCGCGCGCCTTGGCTTCGTTGCGGATGACACGGCCGCCGGCGCGCACCGCGTTCAAGATCACTTTTGTCCGCAGCTTTTCCGGCAACCGCTTGAAAACTTTTTCAAGCTCGTCAACGCCTTCAAGCCGAAAGGTTTTGCGCGCCATTCAGAATTAATCCTTTGCGGTGACGGATTTGCTGCACGTCATGAATGCGAAACGTGATGGCGTTCCAGATAAAGCGCCATTTCACATCGACATCGGTTCGAAAATAGATCTTTGCCCGGATTTTCTTTTCCGCGTTCAACTTGTCCGCGCCGTAAAACTCGCGCCCGCCGCCTTCCTCAATCTCGGCGCTGACAGTCGCAAATGCTTCGAACGTCGTGACGGTTTCGTTTCCGGCGTTTTTTGTTTCTGTCGGCTTCAACAGCGTGATGCGTTCGCGCAACTGGCTGGCGCGGATCTCCATCGACTTCATTCGTCAAAGCCCCATTGATCGACCCTGAAAGGCCGCAACAAGTTTTTGACCGCCGGATTTTCCGTGATCGCCCCGCCGATCATGGCGCTTTCGCGATTTTCAAAAAGCCAGCCGATCATCAACAGCGCCGCCGCGCGTATAGGATGCGGCACGTCAGACGCCGCGCCATAACCGCATGTGAATGCGATTGAAACGGCGCCGCGCGCCTCGCTCAAATCCCCCGGCCAGCTTTGCCCCGGCGCCAGCAACAGCGTTGATCGGTCGTGACGCTCGGAAATCTGATAGACCGATGACGCGACCGTTTGTTCCTGATCGTCATCATCAGTATAGGTGACGCTATCGACGGAAACCGTCGGCGCCAGCGGCAGGCGCAAACCGCAGACCCCCGGAAAGCAATCGATCGTCAGCGTCCATTCCTGCGTCATCAACGCGCGGTTTAAGACGCCGTCCGGCCCGTCAAGATGTCCCTCGACCGCATAATAAAGCGCCGTCAGCAATGCGTCGTCATCGCCGGTGACAATCCGCAAATGGGTGCGGATTTCATCAAGCGACAAGAACGGCGCGGCGGGCGCGGTTGTCCTGGTCAGGCTGTAGGTTTTCATTGATTAACCGATAAGATCGCGGGTTTCGCGCGCGCCGGCGGTCGCCGTTTCGGGACCGGCCGTGTTGCGCCGCGTTTGCGCTTTTGTGACTTTTTCCGCCTGATCGCTGTCGATCATGCGTTTCGCCGTTTCTTTATCGACGGTGATGATTTCGCCGGCGGCTTGCGAAAACCGAACGCCGGCGCGGTGTGTTTTCAGTCTGATTTTTACTTGCGTCATGAAATAAAACGGCGGGCGTTGCCGCCCGCCGTTCCTAACTGTGATTTTCAAGCGATTATGACGACGCTTGTTTCAGGTGTTTGATCGCCGCGCCATCGGCCAGTTCGCCGTCGAGACGGTTCCAGCCAAGGAAACCGACCTGCAGCAATTCGGCGAACCGCTCGCGCATGACAATCAGGTTAAACCCGCGCACCATGCGCACGATATATTTGCCATGATCACCGAACACCATCGAGCGCGCATCCGCCGCCGGCGTCGCAATGGCGTTGTTGATGCGGTAATTATAACCGAGCAATGTCGGCGCCGCGCCAGTGCGCGCGTCGCGACCCTGCCAGATATAATTTCCTTCGCTATCTTTGATCTTGCGCAACAGTTTCAAGGTGGTGTCGTGAAACTGAAAGCGGCATTTCGGCGACATGCGATAAGCCATATCGACCGAATGTTCGAGGTCCAGCACTTCATCAAGGGTGATGGCCGCGACGGCCGCCGCTTCGACGCCCTCGGCGGTCGCCGTCATGATGCCGTTCGGATCGCCGGTGCCGTCGCCGGTGGTCAGCGCTGCGTTGCCCGATCGCGCCAGGCGTTCGCCCAATAGCTCATTTAAAAGCGACTGCATATCGAACGCGCTGTCCTGCAACAATTCCAGCGGGACTTGCACGACCCCCGAGCGGTAGACATAAGCGTCCAATTGTTTTTGCCCGAAGGTCACGTCGTCGGTGCCGTCGGTGTGTGACGCGGCGTTCTCGGCGAATTTTGCGCCGGTGTTGGCCGTGTCGTTGACGGTCGGCCATGGCAACGGATTGCCGCTGTCGGTCGTGATAAGCCGGCACATATCGGGATCCATCATTGGCCCCCAAATCGCCATGGTTTTCGTGATCTCGTTGAGGAAACCCGTCGGCACCATATAGCCGCCTTCGGACGGCGTGCCGACCGATTGCGCGCGAATTTCCGGCGGCAAATTGCGGCCCATGATTTCGCTTTGGAAAACCGAACGCTCCTCCACATTCAGCGCACTGGCGCCAAACTGGCAAAGCTTCGTGAACACGTCATTGACGCTCGGCGCTTCGTCGCCGGCGCTGCGTTCTTCACGATCGCCAGGATCCGGGCGCCGGTTGCGCCGTTCTTTTTCTTCCTGCTGGCGCGCGCGGTCTTCACGCTCGGCCTGCTTCGCCTCGCGTTCTTCCTGCGCTTCCTGTTTTTCATATTCAGAATCGAGACGATCCCACTCGGCCATCATGGCGTCATGTTCTTTTTCGATCTCTTTCTGACGCGCTTCGGGCGTCTTGTCGGTGATTTCTTCGCGTTTGGCGCGGGCGTCGGCCAGCAACTTGGCTTGCTTCTCCCGCAATTCCTTCAAAGTCGGCATGATATAACCTTTCTCATGTTTGGTTAATGCGCTGGCCTATGGCGCGTTTAGGCTTGCGATGCTGCGGGATTTCGCCGCCTCGCTTTTCGGATCCTGAGATCCAAATCCATATCCATCGTTCGCATGATGTTGCTGGAAACACTGGCGCGCTCTTGCTGTAGCGAGCGCAAAGCGATTTCGGTTGACGGAAACGCCGGAAAGGTGACGATCGATGCGTCCAGCAATTCGCCGACTTCGACGATCGTGCGCAGCGGGTTTTCTTCGTCGCTGTCGTCCCATTCCTGCACGCCGCCACGCATGGAAAACCCGATCGACATCTGATTGAGATCGCCGCGTTTCATTTTCGGCACGATGCGCTTGACGTCCGGATCCTCTGCGTCAAGGTCCGCATCGATGCGCAAGCCCTTGCGGTCTTCGACAAGTTTCAGGGTTCCCGATGCGGTGCGCGCCAGCGGCAAGTCGCGATGTTCCAGCAACAACCGCACATCGTCATTTAGCACATTGCGGAATGCGCCGGCGCGGATCGTCTCGCGAAACATGCCGCCAATATCGGCGATCTCGCCAAACACGGCCGCATAGCCCGTTACGCCGATGGCGCCATCGGCGCGGCGTTCCATATTCACCGCGCTTGCGACGCGGATCTCTAAGTCTTCTCGCTTCATGATTTTCGCCTTTGTCTATTCGTCGGCGTTGTCGCCGGCGCTATCGTCGCCCTCGCCGCCGTCATCATCGGCCGGCTCATCATCATTCGCCGCCGGCGGCGTGCCTGGCGCGTTTTGCGCGCCCGCCTGATCAAGCGGCACGGTCGCGCCCTGAATGAACAGCCTGTCGCTGCCTTCGATAAACGGCATGTTTTCGCGACGGCGGATCTCCGCCGGCGTTGAAATGCTGTTCTGGATCGCTTTCGCGTAAGCCTCCATGCGGTTTTTCAAATCACCGCGTAAAAGCCCGTCCATGTTAAATTCGATAAAGCGTTTATTATCGCCGCGCTTGAAAAATTTGAGATTGATTTCGGCTTCGATCTTGCGAATTAATCCGCTCAATGAATGTTTGACTAAATGCAAGTCTTGCTGTTCGGTGTTCGAAAATGTGCCGTGCGTTAAATCCTGCAGAAAAACCGGCGGCAAATTAAACCCGCGCGCCATCTGTTCGATGATGAAACGCTGCACGTCGATCATTTGTCCCTTTTCGGGTTCAAACGCCAGCTTTTCCAGTTTGTGATTATTCGGCAATGGCAGGACGTTGCGCCCCTTTTCCTGCGCTTGCTTCATCGCGCGTTCAACATCTTCCGACGCCCGCGTCACGGCCTTTCCCGTATCGAAATCACCAAACAACGCCATCGGCGGCATGCCGCCGTTTTTAAAATAACCCGCCCCATAATTTTCAACCGCGATCGCCAGCCCGATCGTGTTGCGCAAGATGTCATAAGGCGTGACCGTCGAAATCATGTCCTCTTGCAAGTGCCAGTAAATGTCGAGAACGTCGCGCGCCTGGTAAACCCGCGTGCGGTTGTCGTCGATCTTATACCGATATTCTTTGGCGAACCCTTTTAGCTTGACCTCGACTTTTGTCGGATCCATGGGATAAAGATTGATCGGCCGATCGTTGGCGTCGCGTTCGATATAGGTCAGCCAGCGGCGGCGCTTCATCAGGCAATTGACGCCATATTCACGCCAGTCATAAGACGACCAGTCATCATTGATCTGATCATGAACCAGTTTGTGCAACGGCGATCGCGGCTTTCGCGTGTTGCCGTCATTATCGCGTTGCATCAGATCCAGCGGCAGTTTTGCGATGGTTTGCGCGTAGAAATTACAACCCGCTGCAAACGCCGGATTGCGCATCGCCTTTTCAACCGTGACGTTTTCACCCGCTGGCGTGGTGTAAGCGTCCATAATCGTTTTCAGGATTTCATTTGTCGTCAGCGGCGTCGCGGGATTTTCGATGCTCCGCGTTTCCGCAACGCTGCGCGCCCTGATTTCCAAAGGTCCGATTTTCATTAAACTGCGATCCTAAAATCTTCATCGTTCCACGGCGACGTCGTCACCGTTTCGATCCGCGCTGAAATGCCGATGGCGCCGCACGCGGCGGCGATGCCGTCAATGCGCTTTGTCGATTTGTCTTTCGACGGTTTGATGTTTTCCGCTGCGTCCTGTTCGATTGCGACGGCTTTCGCATGTTCGCGCAAAAGCGGTTGCCCGCCATGATGAAAGCCGTTTGACATGACCAGGCGTTCAAGTTCTTTCGCGGGCGCCGACATCGACGCATATCCCTGACCATAAAAAGCGACGGGGATCCCCTCTTGCTGCAACTTGACCGCCGTTTCCGTCGCGTTCCATCGGTCAATCGCAAGGCCGCCCTCATGCGGTTTACGATTGAGATTGTTCGTATGCGCTACTTTAAACTTTGTCGCGTCCTCGATGACCTGACGCCGCAAGAACGCATAGTCGATGACGTTGCCGGGCGTTGTCAGCAAAGCGCCGTTTTCAACGTGACCCGCATAATCGATCCGGTCGCGCTTTGTGTGTTCCTCGACCAGTAATTCCGGCTTCCAAAACCGGGCAATCATCACTGGCGTTTCAAGCATTTCTTGCTTAGGAAACCACCAGATCAGCGCCGAAAGGTCCGCCGTCGATGAAATATCGAGACCGCCATAACAGGTTTTCCCGACCAGCCCCGCTTCAATCGCACGCCAGTCGATCGGTCCTTTACAATGGTCCCACCCATAGCGATTGCCGGCGTCATCAACACTGTCGATCGGCAACCATAAGACCGCCTGATCGGTCCAAAGGTTCAAGTGATAATTCTTGAAATGGTTTTCGAGGCGGGGAAGCCGAGCGGCGCGTTTGGCGTTGGCGCGCATGGCTTCCAGTTTTTTCGATACGCCTAAATTTGGGTTTGCCTTCCGCCAGGTTTCTTCGGCCTGCCAATCGTCTTCAGGTTCGGCTGCATAGATCACGACCAGCGTTTCAGGGTCTTCGATTTCACCCTTGGCGATCGCCTCGCATTCGTCGAAAACTTCCTGGCCGTATGTGCCGCGCTTGCCGGCTGTCGAAATCAGAAACTCGATCGGTTGATCGCGAGCATCCGCGCTATCGTGCACGAATAGATAAAGCTCGCCGTCCTTCCATTCGTGAATCTCGTCGCCGATCAGCCCGGACATGTTAAAGCCGTGCTTGCCGCTGGCCTTTCCGGAAAGAGGCTTGAAGCTCGCTAACAGTTCCGGGCAATAGATCGACGCCTTGTATGGCTCTAGCGCATCCTGCAATTCAGGCGAGTGCGCGATCATCATGGTCGCCTGATTGAAAACCAGTTCGGCTTGATCTTTATTTGACGCGATCGAATAGACCTGGCCGCCGATCTCGCCATCACCCAACAGCGCGACCAGCGCGACGCCGGCGGCGAGTTCCGTCTTGCCGTTCTTGCGCGGCACCCAAACGAAAACCCGGCGATAACGGCGCGTCCCGTCCTCACGCTTCCAGCCATACATCGGCCGGATGATGTCGTTAGCCTGCCACGGCTCAAGGATGAAAGGCTTGCCGGCCCATCGGCCGGTCGTCAGTTTGAGTTTGTTCGCGAAAAAATCGACGACCCGATCGGCTGCTTTTTCGTCGAACCAATAGGCCCCGTCGATCCAGCGGCCGCCATCGTGATCATAGACCGCAGCGGCATGAACGCCCGGCGGCCTTTCCGGCGTCGCCATGTCCGCCGCAACCGCCATCGCGCGACGCTGTTTTCTAGTTCAAAAATCCGACGGTCGGCGAGCGTTCGCCGGCCTCCGGTTTCTTGTCTTGCGTTGGCGGTTTTGCGCCATCGCCGGCGGCGCCGAACAAATCGCCCGGCACGCCTTGGGCCGCACGCGCCGCAAAAATCCGTTGACGCTCAGCCGGATTAAGACCGAAACGATCCTCGGTTCTTTCCAGAACCGGCTCAAGCCTGAGCGAAATCATCATCGCCGATCGGATCCGGTCATAGCCGGTTTCCGTTTCATAGTGCGTGCCGTTGTCATCAAGAAATTTGTTGACGTCCAGCCATCGCTGATAGTTGCGGCAATAGCGCGCAAACGTATCGACGTCGGCGTCGCTCAACAGTTTCAACCTGATCAGCTTCGGCGCCAGGCGATCCCAAATCTCGCCGCCTTTCTTTTTCGCCATCCAGGACGGTTTCGTCACTTTGGCTTTTTGGTCGGCGACGGCTGCAATCGGATCTTTCCCGATCGGCCGCCGCGATGTTCCCTTGGCCTCTTTTATCGCCGCTGGCTGCGGCGTTGGTCCGCGCTTCGCCATGGTCATTGCCTCATCAAAAAAAAATTCTCGAAAACTTGCGCGCAAAAAAAATCGCTTCGTTCGTTTTAGAGATCCGACCCGCCCCCCCGGCGTGCGCGCGCTGAAAGGTGACGCGCGACATGGTCGGCCAATTCTGGCCGAACCTCGCGCAAAGGCTGCTTGCCTAGCCTGATTGCAAGCTGGTCGATCGCTTCAATGCCGTCGCTCTCGATCCGCGCTTTGAAACCATCATGCATCGCCTTTGTTGACGACACCCAATAGTCACGCATCCAGAACAATTCGCGATTGCCGCAGTGCGGATACAGGTGATCGGTCAACTCTCGCGCAGCGACAACGCCGTCAAGCTTGGAATACTGACAAAGCGGCTCGCGTTGCCCGTGCTCTTTCGATGCTTTCGCCCATCGCGCATCATAACCGCGCTCATGTGCCGAGCCGCGTTCGGCGTCGTGACGCTCTTGCGCTTCACGCTTTGCTAAACTCGACATGCGCTGTTGCGCCTGACTGCGAAATGTCGGCGGCATCATCGCCATGATCAGCCGATGATGATCGTGCGTTGCTGTATGTCGATCCGCGAATAGTTGGTTGTGATCTTGTTCCGCACGACATACCGCCGGCCCTTGATGCCGCCTGACAGAAACGGCTGCACAATCTGCGCATTGTCTTGCGTCACTTCATCCCCGCCGCTCGTCACGACCAGGCCGCCCGCCTCAACCGGCTCGATCGTGGTTTCGACCGCCTCGATTGTCTCACTGTCCTGCAGGACTTGCGACCAATCGAAAGGATAATCGAGACTTTCATCGGCGCGCTTGAGCAAGAATTGCGCTGTCATCGTCAAAGCCTTTCGTGATTAGCCGCCGGCGTCTGCAAACCAGCCAAAACAAACGCCGGCGGCCGAGCGCGCCAGATCCGGAGGGATAAGCGGCCGGCAGCGCAACCGTTTGTTATGCCGCCGCTGCGGTCGCCGTTGCTGTCACGTTCAACGTGTCGCCGTCATCGACGGCCTTGTCGCCGCCGGTAAAGGCCGCAACGCCGTACAAAATGCCCGACGTGCCGCCTTTTGTGGCGTTGGTCGCCAGGAACAAACCGCCGATCGTGTCAGATGCGTTAATCGAAAACGATGCGACGTTGCCTGAGTTATCAACCGATCCGGCCGCGACCGTGCCGGGCGTGAAATCCTGCCTTGCGGCTTCATCATATCCCGTCGCTTCCGCCCAGCCGGCATGGCTCGCCATAGTGTCGCCTGCGGCAATCGTCGGGCTATCGTCGGTCAAGCCGATATAATGCGCCGCCGTATAGGCCGACCCTTTGAAATACTTGTCGAGCAAATCGTTAAGGCCCGTCGTCACGACAAGGTTGTCGGCGACGTCACGCCATTTTTCGTTGCCGTCCTTGTCAACGCAAACGATGTCATAGCGCGTGCATGCCGCCGCAGCCATCGCGATTTGATGCTTATTCATGGTCTCGCCTTTCATTGCTGATCGATTCTGACTGTTAAGGTGCGCCCGCCGGCTTCGACGGTGATTGTCCGTGTACTGTTTGGCGTCAGCGGGACTTGCGTCGCGATCGCACTCGCCGCCGCCGCCAGACCCGCGCCAAGGCTCGCCGCGCCTTCCATGACGCGCCCGGCGTTGCCTTGCGTGTCCATGGCCGCCGCGATTGTCGCCAGGGCGTTCATGATCGCCGTTGCGTTTGCGCTTTGCGAAGCCGCAGCGCCGAGTGTTGCGAATGCCTGAAACTGCGCCTGATTGGCGGCCGTCAATCCAAGCGCTGCGGCAAGATCGCCAGAAACGCCGATCGCGTTCGATTGCGCGGCTGAATAGTCCGCATCCAGATCAAGCGAAACCGAAACATCAAAAACAACGCCTGACTGCCCGGCCTGTGCCGCGATCGCATCGAACGCCGCCTGGCCGGTAAAATCGACCTGTCTCGCGCCGTTGAGTCCGGCAAGGCTCGCCAGATCCGCCGCGCCATTGAATGTGACGATATTCGCGCCCGTTGCGCCGGCGTTGACGGGAAAGGCGCCAGAAACATTCACGATGCCGCCTTCGATAAACGCCGCCGTGATCGCAGCCGTCGCCTGAATGCTCGCCGCTGCGTTTCTCAACGCCGCCGGCGTGACGTCGGCGCCCGCCTGCATCAACATCGATGCGGCGGCGTTTAGCTGCGCATTCCGCGTCGATGAAACATCCATCACCGCCGAAAGCGCCGCCGATGCGGCGACAACGCCGCTCGCCTCAAAATCGCCTTCAAAACCGGAGACCGCCGCCAGTAAGGCGTCGGCGATAAACGCCGCGCTATTGCCGCCGGTGATGCTTGCGTCAAAACCCAAACTGGCCGCCGCCAGGGCGATCGCCGAGCGCTGCGATTGCAGCCCCAACAGCGCGCCGACATCGCCCGCCGCATCACGGTTGGCCGCGCTTTGCGTGCTTGCGGCAACATCAACAGCCATAAGCGCGATCGCGTTCATGATCGCATCACGTGACGCCTGGTCGCCGGCGTCGATGCCCATGGCCGCCGCCGCATTCATCACGGCTGAAACCCCGGCGCTGTCGCCGGCGCTCGCCGCCATGATTTCATTGATGTTGATTGCGCGTTGCATCGCCGCGTTCACTTCCGGCGAAACGCCAGACGACGCGACCGCAGAATAAGCGGCCATGCTCTCACTTGCTGATTTCAGGGAAGCGGCGAACATAGTTCGCCAATCGCGGTTAACGATAAAGCCTTGAAACCCGGTCGGCTCTCTCGCAACCCAGTCTGGCCCGGTTTATCATCCTCTCATATCGCCACAAAGCAACACGGCGACGGGTAAACTCGGATCGGCCTCGCTGTTAGGGCAAGCGTGCTATGCCGCTTTACAAAGCGCGTCAAGGCTTATTTCAAATTCTATTTCTTTTCCCAACAACTCACCCAAAACGCGAGCCTTGGACTCCTCAATGGCTTGAACCCGCAAAACCTGACCCGACCAGGGATTTTCCGTTTCTATGGTCCTCACCATGTCGCCTTCGCCGAAAGCCGGCAATCGGCGGCGCAATTGTTCCGGCCTGAAATTTCCTTTTCGCTGCCGCGCCATCGCCCCGTTGACCACATGCGGCGCAACCGCAAACGGGCGCGGCCCGTCGGCGGTCTCGATCGCGACCATGGCGCGCACGTAATTCGTCTGAAAAAGCGCCCGCCAATGCGATGGATCGGAAATGCCGACAAACAGATAATTGAAAAACGCCGGATGATCGACCGGGCGATGGCGCACCCGCATACGGTTCGGCCCGATCTTGATCCAGCCCGTTTGCAAGGGCGCCCACGCTTTCAATCCGCATTTTTGTAAAATCGCCGCGACCGTGAACACCTTATCGATCTGCACCCTGATCAAATGCCACTGCGGCGTCGCCCAAACATCGCAAGGCGCAAGCGTGTCGGCGGCGGTGTAACGATTGGCGCGTTTGTACATTAAGCGGCGTCCTCTTGTTGTTGACGATCGCGCTTATCGCGTTCGGCTTTGACTTTTGATTGCAAGCGTTCGATGCGCTCATCGCGCGCGCCATAGACCGGGGTGCGCTGCAGATCGCGCAATAGCGGCCAGAAGCCTTCGTTCGGTTTTGTGTGATCCTCACCGTCGATGTACCGCCTCAGCCAGTCGACAGCACGCGCAAAGCCGTTGCGATGGGTGAACGGCAAGGCGGAAATGAAATCATCCGCTGTCTGACCATCGAGAGAACACCCCGGCACGCGAAAGTCTTTCAGCTCTTCGAACATGGGTTTGAGAATGAGGGCGTCAAGCCGGTCGATCTCACCGCGCACAATCCAGTTCACGATCACGTCACGCGTCCTGCGCCGTATCGTGTCCGCTTCCAGAGCCTGCGGTCCATCCTTGCCCGCTTTCCCTCGATCGGGTCCGGATCTGTCGGCTCGGCTCCCGGCGGTGCGAGGCGTCGCCCCATCAGGGGCGGCGGCGCCTCGCACGCGCGTTTCAGAATAAATGTTTATCTTACGTTTAGGGTCCGCCCCCCGGACGGTTTCCATATCCCCGCCTGGACGGTTTTGCCCCCCAGCCGGACGGTTTTCGCCTTCAAACCGTCCGCACCCCGGACGGTTTTGGATCTTCGCGATCATGGCGTTTTGGATCGAGCGTATGGCGTTTTCTTCTAAATCCCGATCCATTTTTCGCCGCTTAACCCATGCCGTCGCTGACACGGCGCGATCAATCACCCGCTCAATGAAATCGCGCGCCATGATCATCGATTCCATCGGATCGCAACCCTCGCGCACGGCGTCGCGCTTGGCCTCCCGCACATGGTCCTTGCATAAAGAAATCAATTCGATATTGACGCGATAGCGGTTAGGCCGCCGGCGCCCGCCTTTCGTGCCCTCAATCTTTTCAACAAAATTAACCAGGATTAGCGCTTTTAATGCATCCGCCGCCGTTGAGCGCGCGCGCCCCGATATAAACGCGATATATTCATAAGACGGGAAGCACTCGAACGTCTCGGGATCCGCCGCATTCGCCAGCGCCCGCAACACGTCGCCCCTGGGCTTTCCCGCAAAAAGCGCGCTTGTCATCAACGGCCCCAGCGCTTCAATGCTCATGACGCTCTAACTCCCGTTTCCGCGCCATTGCGGCGGCCGTGCAAAACCCGAAAAAAGAAATGATCGGCGGCGCCGCGCCAACAATGTCGCCAATCCAAAACAACATCAGGAAACACAACAGCGCCGCCGCCGCGAACAACGCGCAAATGATTTGCACAAAGATCAACAGCATTTTCATGCGCCGCCCTCCTTTCCGTTTTGACCGAAAAGATCGCGTGTTCTCGCGTCTCGCCGCGACGTGATGATCGTTTCCATGAATTGCACCGCGCGCGGCATCGCGCACCGCTCGGCCTCACAGACAAGATCAATCATGTCGCCCTTTCGCTTACAGGCATCGCAGAAAAACCACTTTCCATCCGCACACGGCATAAGCGTCAGGCCGTGGCAGAAAGGGCATTCATCACCCATATCAAAGGAAAGATTGAGCGCCGGCACGACGTCGCTATAACGCGCTTTTTCCTTCACATCGCCTTTGCGATGTTCAAGATCCTGACGCCGCGCGGCTCTGTGTTCATAGCGCGTCATGCGATCCGCCAAACCCGGACAGACTGCATGCGGACGCTTCGCGGCGATTTCGAAACGTCACGACGCTCTATCGTAAATGTTACCTTTTCATCCTTTAACAACTGCGAAAGGCACTGGTTTGTGTAACACTTTTCAACATTCAGTGCGGCGGAAATTTGCGGCGCCGGTTGCGCACCGCGCGCCAAAAACTTTAAAATCTCTAATTTCAGGCCGCGATATTCCGGCGCCGGCGACCGCCGTTTAACCGGCGTTATGGCTGGTCGCTTGTGCGCCGACCGGCTGGCGCGCGAAACAATCTCGCCATCGCGCCCGGCGCGCGCATCGATCGCGCCCAAACCACGCGCGCGTCGTGCGGCGTTGATTTTTTCGGCGAGATCTTCCGCGCTGCTCATGCGTCACCGCCCAAAATCTCATTGATCATCTTGTCGAGATCCGCCGGCGCGATCTCGAACGCCGGCCCGGTTAATAGGCTGCGCAACGGCCGGATGCGTTCGGCAAGCACGCTCTCCATGGCTTTGCGGGCGGTGTTTAAAATGTCCGCTTCGCTAAACCCTAGAACATTCGGATGATAGGATTTGCCGCCGGAAATCAGCGCCGGCGGCGCTTCAAATCGATCGGCGTTTTCGACCAGCCGCCGCGCCCGTTCGATTTCCGCATAGGCGATCACCGTCGCCGCCGCTTGGCGTTTGGCCGATAGGCCATTGAGGCCCGCCGGCAAGTCATGCGGATTATAGATTTCAGGCCCGGCTGCGCCCACGTCAAACGGCTTTTTGTTCATATTTGCTCGCAATTTTGCTGGTTTTCACGTGAAACGGGCTCGCCCTGCGGTTGATTGGCTAATCCCGATTTCCCTGTTTGCGCGTGATCTGTTGCATATTTCGCAACATTCGAGGACAATTCCACCAGATCACTTGGCGAAATGGGGATTTCATGGGCGCGGGCATATTGCAGGATCAATGGATGGTGACGCTGCGGGATCACCCCGCCGCCGCCATTGCGCACGCCGCGCGGTCGCTTCCAACGTCCTGGCTGAGAACGATAAACGCCGCAGATGCGCGCCGTTTGCGCATCCCCGCCCAAAAGCTGAATGATTGTCGCCGCCGGATCGCAAAGATGCGCGCTTGTTTCGGTCATGCCGCAACATGTTGAGTGATTTGCAACATAACGCAACACGCCCGTTGCAATATTCGCGCTCTAGCCATTTCGCGGCGCGCCGTAGGCATGGCATTATGCGATCTGACGTTGGCTGGATAAGGCGCGGTCTCGCGCAACCTGGAAAAACTCAAATGGGTCTTGCCGACGCGCTCGGGCGCAATCGATCCGTTGTGACACGCATCCTCAAAGGCGATCGTCCACTGAAAGACTATGAAGTGTCGGCGATCGAGGAATATTTAGGCATGCGCAGAAACGGCTCGCCCATCGGTCAGCAACTCAATATGGACAAACCAGCGCCGTTGGCCGCCGCGCCATCTGACATCGGGTTTATTTATGTGATGCAATCGGCGCCGGGCGGACGCTGGTGCATAGATCTCGAAAGCCCGCCGGCCGAACGGGCGCCGAAACCGGCCAGTCACGCCAGCGTGCGCGGCCTTTACGGCGTTATCGTGTCCGATCCCGCCATGGCGCCGCGTTTTAAACCTGGCGAAATCGCCTGGATCAACCCGCATCGACCGCCCCGACCCGGCGACGACGTCATGTTTGTTGAAACCGACGCACCCGATTTCGGCCCGGCGGAAATCGCCTTCGGCGAGCTGATAGAAACAACAATCAGTCTTTATAAGGCGCGCACCTATACGCCGCTTGAGATATTCACCCTGAAGCGCGCCGCCTTTCGCCCGTTGATGATCTTGCCCCGCGACTAGACCAGCCAAAAAACCGGCCATAACAGCGCCGCCAGGGCGATCAAAACCAGCGCACCCGCAATCACCGCCAGCAATCCGGCGACGCATCCGCCGCCCTCCACCCCGTGTTGAGGGCGCGCGCTTTCCCGCCGCCGGCGGTCGTCGCGGATCTCGCGCCGCACCGAAAGATAAAGCCCGACGCCCCCGGCGATCAGCGCTAAAAGGATGAAAATGTCGCCGATCATGCCGACCCCATAGCTTCACGTTGATGCATTTTAACGGTGAAACGCGACCGCGAAATGTTCCACGTGGAACATTTTTCGCAACACGAACGCTTCACATTTGTTGCGATTTATGCAACAGACTGCAACAGCCCGCCACGCATCCACACCCTTTGCACGTGCGGCGGGCGGTCCAAAAGGCAGCGAAGCCGGCGGGATTGCACCCCCCTTATCCCGCCGGCGTTCGATAAAAATGAGGAGCAAAAAACAATGCCTTCAAAACTCGGTGAAGAATTTTGGAGCGGTGAATTTGAACCGCAAAAAACGCGCGATGACCTGATGCGCCTCGGCGCCGCCCAAGGCATGTCGGCGCAGAGCCTTGGCGATCGGTTTGGCGTTTCGCGCTCAACAGTGATCAAACGCGCCGAGAAAATCGGCGTCGAATTTCATCCCGCTTATGACCGACAGAAACAAGGGGGAAGCGCCGGCGGCCAAAAATCAGCCGCCATGCGCGCTGAATTGACCGTATGCGGATCGCCGTCATGAAACGCACGAGCCTTGCAAACATAATCGCCGCCGTCTTGTGGATCGGCGTCTTTTTCTTCGCCGGCGTGCAACTGGCCGCTTTATGAAACCGTTACTGCAATATCATGCCGACGACGATTTGTATGTGGCGCTTTGTCAATACAAATCATATTGTCAGTCATCGGAGCAATTCACAAAAGGCGCCATGAATGAACGCGCGGCCCTTGATTTTCTATCGCGCGCCTATGGCTGGAAAATCTTTCGTCTTGATACTGATGACGGGCGGAAACAAATACTTGCCTGTCATAATTGCGTCCGCGATCACCGCAAAGCGATTTCGGATGCGCGGCTGAATGACTGGCTGAAACGCAAGGCGATCGAACATCGCGTCGCGTCGCAATTCGGAAAGGCGGTGAGACCATGAGCGATCCGATCCTTTTCACCCATGACGGCGCCCGTGAATATCTCTCTGGCGCGAATCCGGACACGCTGACGCCGCCTATCATTCTCGGGCGCCGGCGGTTTTATTCCCGCGCGGCGCTTGACCGAGCGGTTAAGGAAAAGGCAGGCTTGCCGATTGATGACGGAGGGCGACCGGCCCCGGCTGATGTTTATGACCAATGGAAGAAAAATTGCGCTTAAAGGCTTGGCCGTGTCCCGCGCCAAGGGGCGGACATATTATTACGCCTGGCGCGGCGGCCCGCGCCTCACGGCGCCCTATGGCAGCGCGGAATTTTTGAAGCAATTCGCCGACGCCCATGCGGCCCGCAAGGCCCTGCCCGAAGCCGACACGATCGCCGGTCTCATTCTCGCCTTTCGCGCATCGAGGGAATTTAAAGCGCTGGCGAAAGCCACAAAAAAAGATCATGAGCGCGCCTTTCCGCACATATTGCGGGAATTCGGCGGCGCGCCCGTGGCCGCGTTTGACGATCCCCGCATCCGCCGGGACATCCGCAAATGGCATGACGGATTTGATCTTGACCGCCAGGCCGACAAGATGCTGGGCTCGCTGTCGCGCCTGTTAAGCTTTGCCGAAGCGGACGGCTTGATCGCCAGAAACCCGGCGCTCGCCATTAACAACCGCTACCACCGAGCGCCCGCGCCGGCGCCGTTGACCGAAGCCGCGCTTGAAACCGTGTTGACGGCGGCGACAACGCCGCCAGAGGCCGCGTATGCGATTTTATTGTGCGCACGGTCCGGTTTTTCCCGCACCGACGCCGCAAGCGTGACATGGGCGCATGTGAAACACGACCGCATCGACAAGCGCCGCGACAAGTCAAAGATCCGGGCGACGCCGCCCATGACGCCAGAGTTGAGACAGTGCCTTGACGACATGCCTCGCCCCGATGACGTCTTGACGATCCTGACAAACGCCGACGGGCGACCGTGGCCGTCCGCTGATGCACTGGGCAAGATTGTAAACAAGGCGCTGCATGACGCCGGCCTAGATCATACCATGCACGATTTGCGCGCCACCTACGCTTGTTTTCTGATGCGCAAGGGCGCCACCGATGAAGAGGTCGCCGACGCTCTTGGATGGTCTATCGACACCGTGCGCTTCATCCGCCGGCACTATGTGGACGATGAAGCCATTTTCGCCGGCCGCATCGCAAAATTCGCCGCAACGGCGAGCGCCAAAAAGAACGGAAATTGAACAGATTTTGCAAAACCGGCTGCAAAACTTTGCAAAACCGCCTAGCCGAAACGACCAAAAACAGCGCCTAACCCATTGATTTTGCTTGGTAGCGGGGGCGAGACTTGAACTCGCGACCTCAGGGTTATGAATCCTGCGCTCTCACCAACTGAGCTACCCCGCCAAAAGGGTCCGGCGCGGATTTTCGCCCGCGCCGGAGGGCGGTCTATAGCCGCGCCGGCTCGCGCCCGCAAGGGCTTAACGACTGGATTGACCGGTCAACAAAGCCGCATGTTCAGCCACGGCGAGACAAGTAGTAAGTCCCGGCGATTCAATGCCGTAAAGGCCGAGATAGCCTGAAACGCCATGCGCGCGGGCATCGGAGAATAGAAAATCCCCCTCTTCGCCCGGTCCCTTTAATTTCGGACGAATACCCGCATAGCCGGGCTGCAGCTTTTCCGCATCAAGGTCCGGCCAGAAACGCCGCGCCGCAGCGGCGAACGCATCCCGCCGCGAAGCATCCACGGAATAATCCGTATTCGTATCAATGAAAGTAATATCGGGGCCCAGCTTGCCTTGCCCGCCAAGATCGCGCGTATAATGCACGCCCTGACTGTCCGCCGAGGGCAGCGGATAGATCAATCGCTTGAACGGCGCCGCGCCGGAATAGGTAAAATACTGACCTTTTCCATAATTCAGTGTAGGAATGGTTTCCGGCACCAACCCATTAATCGACCGCGCGACACGATCAGACCAGAGCCCGGCGCAATTCACCACGGTCTTCGCTTCAAGCGTCATCGGGTCGGCGCCGCCGATATTTAACGTAATAGCATCACTCTTTATGCTGCCGGAAACCACCGGAGATGAAAGCGCCAGGACACCGCCCGCGTTTTCCACTTCGCCCAGCAACGCCAGCATAAGTCCATGACTGTCAACGATGCCGGAAGACGGCGATAAAATCGCCGCATCGCAGAACAAGCCAGGCTCCAGTTTCCTGGCAGTTTCACCATCGATGATCTTAAGATCATCGACGCCGTTTCTTTCCGCATTGGCTTTGAGCGCTTCCAGATCGGCAACCTCTTTTTCGCCGATGGCAACCAACAGCTTGCCGCAGCGCGAATGATTCACATTATGATCGGCGCAGAACCGGTAAAGCGCATCGCGCCCTCTAACGGCCAGCGATGCGCGCACGCCATCCGGCTTGTACTGGATGCCGGCATGTATGACTTCTGAATTCCGGGCGGAAGTTTCCTCGCCAAACGCGCCGTTCTTTTCAAGGACAATGACCTCCCGGCCTTGCTTGCCAAGTGCGCGCGCAACCGCGAGACCGATTACGCCGGCACCGATGACGACGGCGTCGACACGCTCAGTCATTTCGGGTCAGTCGGTGGTCGCCACCCATTCCGGATCGTCCTGAACTTCGCGTTCCCAAATCAGGAACTCATAATAACCGCAACGCTTTTGCGTTGGAAATTCACGGCATATTTTCGGGCGCGCTTCATAAATCGTGCAGTTACGGGTTTCCTTGTCCAGGAACATGCACGACGTGATAAAATGCTCGTCATCTGTATGACGTAAAACGCGCGGATTTTCCTTGTCGCCTTTTTTGGTATATTTCTTTTCCGCCTGCTCAGGCGTTAATTCAAAATATTTCGCAAGACGCTTTACGTCCGTCTTCGTTGTCGGAATGTGCGTGTAAGAACAGCAATAGGCTGAACATTCCAGGCAATCATATAACTTCTTTTTGGCCATCAAGCTTCCCGCATAACAGCTATACTGAAACGCGGTAGTGAACGAATCCGCTTAGGGATGCAACCTTGTCATATAACTTTCGCGCGGTCGCATTGCCTTCCTGCGTCAGCCAGTAGACGCGATCGCAATCCTTTTTTTGTGCCTCGTCATAGACCTTTTCAATCAGCGCGCGTCCGGCGCCGCTTCCACGCGTTTTCCGATCGACAAACAGATCTTCAAGATAGCAAGCCGATTTCAATGACCATGTGACGGGATGGATAACGCAATGAACGAAACCGATGACATCGCCGTCTTTCTCCGCAACAAAGGCGAACAGCCTGTCGTCATTTAAAAGCCGATCAAATGTCGCTTTCGTTACCGCTTCAGGCAGGCTTTCAACCTCATAAAACTCAAGATAGCCGCGCCATAACTCGCGCCAGCGCGGTTCATCTCCCGCTTCCAGGGGTCTGATGCGTGTCATGCGGCAGTCCGCGTCCCAGCAATCCAGCCGCCGCCAAGAACACGATCATTGGCGGCGTCGTTTGAATAGAAAACACAGGCCTGCCCCGGCGCCACGCCCTCCTCCGGTTCGGCCAGTTCCACCGCCCAACCCGTCGGGCTCGTCTCATCCCACAAGAGTGAGGCTGGCGCTGGCGGACGCGTTGAGCGCACTTTCACTGCTACGCCGGTTCCGGCGCGTGCGGCGTCCGCACCCTCGCCATCGCCCAGCCACGTGACATCTTTCAGATGCATGCGCGAGACCAGCAACGCCTCTCGCGGACCAACGATGACACGCCGATTTTCAGCATCGAGCCTGACGACATAGAGCGGGTCGCCAGTTGCCACGCCAAGACCACGGCGTTGACCGACCGTGTAATGAATAACGCCCGGATGACGGCCCATCACTGCGCCATCCACATGCACAATCTCACCGGGTTCGGCCGCGCCCGGACGGAGACGCTCAACGACGGATGCGTATTTGCCTTCCGGTACGAAACAGATGTCCTGGCTGTCCGGTTTGTCGGCGACAACAAGGCCCAATTCGCCAGCAATACGGCGCACTTCGGCTTTTGGCATCTCTCCCAACGGAAAGCGCAAATAGTCGAGCTGGTCTTTCGTGGTCGAGAACAGAAAATAGCTTTGGTCTTTCGAAGCGTCTGCGGCCCTTCGCAACTCCGGCCCATTCGGCCCCACAACGCGGCGGATGTAGTGGCCCGTCGCCATTGCAGCGCCGCCAAGGTCGCGGGCGGTCTCAAGCAGATCTTTGAACTTCACCCGTTCATTACAGCGCACGCATGGTATCGGCGTCGCGCCGGCAAGATAGGTATCAGCGAAGTCCTCCATCACCGCTTCGCCGAAACGGCTTTCATAATCGAGGACGTAATGTGGAAAGCCCATGGCTTCGGAAACACGCCGCGCATCCTGAATATCCTGCCCCGCGCAGCAGGCCCCTTTTTTCTGGATGGCGACGCCATGATCATAAAGCTGCAAGGTCACGCCGACGACATCGTATCCGGAAAGCTTGCAGAGCGCCGCTGTCACCGATGAATCAACGCCGCCCGACATCGCCACGATGACGCGCGCGCCCTTGGGCACGCCAAGGTCGATTATCGGCGCGTCGATAGCGGATATGTCGGTCAAAACACTCATTTCGTGCGGAACATAGGGATTTGGCCGTCCCAACGCCAGCCCGGATTGTTGAACGAAGTTGTGCGACGGCTCTTAATTAACGGCGCTCGATCCTCTAAGTGTAGCAGCATCAATTATATTCCAACGCGAGTCCCGCTTTCAAACGGCTGGAGTCGCGCGAATTCAAAAGAGACAAACAACCAATTTTACCAGGAGAACCCATTAGTGCTGGACGCCATAAACGCCACCATCCTCATAGGAGCAAGTCTGGTGGTGTTGAGCGTTTTAACCAGCCTGGTGTCGCAACGTATTGGCGCGCCATTGCTCCTGGTTTTCCTGGCGATTGGGCTTTTGGCTGGCGAAGACGGCCTGCTTGGGATTGAATTCGACAGCGATGCATCAGCCTACTTCGTCGGCTCATTGGCGCTTGCGATCATCCTTTTTGACAGTGGTTTTCACACACCGTTCAAGAGTTACCGCCAGGCTGCCGCCCCGGCGCTTGGTCTCGCAACGCTCGGGGTCATCCTAACGGCTGGCGGCGTCGGTACGGCGGCGCATTTTCTTTTTAATTTGCCCTGGATCGAAAGCCTGATGCTCGGGTCCATTGTAGCGTCCACAGACGCTGCTGCGGTTTTCTTTTTGTTGCGGGTTGGCGGTCTCAACTTGCGCGATCGAGTGAAATCCACCCTTGAGATCGAATCCGGCGCGAACGATCCGATGGCGATATTTCTTACGGCCAGCCTCGTCGAACTCGCCGCCGCACGCGGCGATGGCTCTGCTGCTTTTAGTCTTTCTTTTTTCGCGACATTCGTTGCTCAAATAGGTCTCGGCGTAATTCTGGGCGTTATTGGCGGCGTCGCTATCGCAACACTGCTGAACAGGCTGAGAGGCATAGATGCAGGCCTTTACCCGATTGCAGGCTTGGCGGCGGCGCTAGTGGTGTTTTCAATCACCGGGCTTGTTGGCGGCAGCGGTTTTCTCGCCGCTTATGTAGCAGGCCTTATAGCCGGCAATCGAAAAATTGCGTTTTCTCACCGGTTAAAACGGTTCCAGATCGGCATGACCTGGCTGGCGCAGATCGGTATGTTCCTGACGCTCGGCCTGCTCGCCACACCATCCGAATTCGGCAGCGTCATGCTGCCGGCGGTCGCATTGGCTTTTGTCCTTATCTTCTTGGCGCGACCCATCGCTGTTTGGCTGTGTCTCGCGCCGTTCAAATTCAAATGGCGTGAAATTCTGTTTGTCGGATGGGTGGGCCTGCGTGGGGCCGTTTCTATTTTGCTGGCGATTTTGCCCGGCCTTGGCGGCGTTACTGGCGACAACATTTTTTTCAATATCGTGTTTATGATGGTCATCGCGTCGCTCCTTGTTCAAGGATGGACCATCGGCATCTCTGCACGTCTATTAAATATGAACGCGCCTCATGAGCCTGGCCTGGTCGATAGGCTGGAACTGGAACTGCCCGGAAAGGCGGAACTTGAGTTGATCGGCTATCGTATTCACCCTGAAAGCGCGATAGCCAAGGGTCAACGCGTACCGCGCTGGGCGCGACCTTCCATTATTATTCGGGACGACCGCGCGCTCTCAGTGCATAAAGCCGGCCGCCTTGTAGCCGATGACAGGGTTTATCTCTTTGCCACAGCCGGTCAGGCGGACATACTAGATACGATTTACGCGCGCGCCGCAGATACGGAAGACATGCGCCGACTGAGTGACTTCTTTATTGATGGCAACGCCAAAATTTCCGACCTGCGGTCTTTTTACGGTCTTGATCAAATTGCCGATGAAACAGATGCAAGCGTCGCAGAATTGTTTGAAAAGGCATTTGGCGGCGAGGCAGACCTTGGAGACCGCCTGACCTTTCTCCACATGGATCTTATCGTCACAAGGTTGGATGAGCATGGCGGGGTAGAAAAGGCCGGATTGATTATCGATCCCGTCAAACGCGTTCGTGAGAAATTTTCCGAACGAGCCGCAGCGTATATTCGTAACAAGCTTCGGGCTGTACGATATAAACTGCGCCAAAAGCAGTCTTCCTGAAAATTAAGAGAGCGTGCGCCTTCAGGAAAAAATGACGATCCTGCATACACCCCTATTGAAAGATCGTGTTGCGCCGCCATTTTAGAACCTTCGCTAGGGGAACACTGAATATGCAAAGTAAATCTGTTTGGGCCTCCGCCGCGACGGCGTTTCTTGTGGGCGTTGAATCTTTTGTGGTCGCCTTTACAGCGGCATGGGTTAGCCTGACGCTGGCTTTTCACATGCAATCATGGAAAACGCCAACGCTCATTATTGCCGCCGCATTCTCATTTTGGTCAGCCGCGAGTGTTTTTCAAATGTCTGAAAATGCCGCCCGTGCAGAGCTTGAACTACAGAGAATTGCACTGGAAACGGCCACTCGAAGCTCCAACAAACGAAAGGAACTGACAACGCCGACGGATATTGACGCGTGAATAGTGCGGCAGAGTGCAAGCTTAAGCGGCGCGTTTCAGTTTCAGCACCGTCCAGGCGTCATCAAGAGCCTTCAACAGCTCGCCCATGTGATCGTCCGTATGGAGCGGCGTCGGCGTCAGGCGCAAGCGTTCGGTCCCCTTCGGAACGGTCGGATAATTAATTGGCTGGACGTAAATGTTGTGTTCTTCGAGCAGATAATCGGTGACGCGCTTGCACTGCACCGGATCGCCAACCTTGATCGGCACGATGTGGCTCACCGATGGCATAACCGGCAACCCTTCTTCGGCGAGCAATGTTTTCAACCGCGCCGCGCGTTCCTGATGTTTTTCACGCAGATGGTTCGATTCTTTTAATGTCTCGACGCTCGCCAGCGCGCCAGCCACCAGCACAGGCGACAATGCTGTCGTGAAAATAAAACCGGATGCGTAAGAGCGTATCGCATCGACGATAGCGGCGCTTGCGGTGATATATCCGCCCATAACGCCAAACGCCTTGCCGAGCGTGCCTTCGATGATGTCGATACGGTGTGCGATGCCGTCACGTTCAGAAACGCCGCCGCCGCGTGGGCCATAAAGACCAACTGCATGCACTTCGTCCAGATAAGTGAAGGCATTGTACTTTTCTGCGAGATCGCAAATTTCTTTCAACGGCGCGATATCACCGTCCATGGAATAAACGGATTCAAACGCGATGACTTTCGGGCGTTCAAGCGGCAATTCCGAAAGCAGCTCTTCAAGATGTTCAAGATCATTGTGGCGCCAGATGCGTTTGATCGAACGGCCGCCGCGAATGCCCTCAATCATCGAAGCGTGATTAAGTTCATCGGAAATAATCACACAATCAGGCAGGATGCGCGAAATGGTTGAGAGCGTCGCCTCGTTCGAGACGTAGCCTGACGTAAACAACAGCGCTGCTTCCTTGCCATGCAGATCCGCCAGCGCGCTTTCAAGACGCACATGATAGTGGGTTGTGCCTGCGATATTGCGAGTGCCGCCAGCGCCGCAACCGACCCGGTCGACCGCGTTTTGCATAGCCTCAACCACGGCAGGATGCTGGCCCATGCCCAGATAGTCGTTGGAGCACCAGACGGTGATCTCGCGCGGTTCAACGCCGCTTTCATTATGGCCGCCGTGATAGAGCGCTGTCGGGAAACGACCCCGCATGCGCTCAAGATCAGCGAAGACCCGGTAGCGGCCTTCCGCGCGTACCGCGTCGACAGCCGCGCTGAATGCTTTGTTGTAATCTACCATCGGCTATGACTTGCGCTGCGCGCCCCCGTTCGGTCTTAGACGAACATAATCAAGACGCGCCGAAAAACACCAGCCTTTATGGAAAGAATGCGGCGGACTGAACGCCGCAGATGCTAAAAAGAAACGCGCCCGAGTAAACAAGCGCGTTTCGATCTCGTAATTGCGAATGATTATTAAAAACTCTGGCTACTAATGAGTCCTAGAGCCGAAAGCGGACCTGATCCGCCCAGAAGCGCTCCAGGCGTTGTAGCGTCTTGTTCGTGGATTCGATTAACTCATTGTTGACGCCGCCAACTTGCTCAACCGAGGAAAGCTGACGCTCAAACAGCGCGGAAATGGAATCGCGAACCTCGAGGCCCGTTTCCGTGAGCGACACCCGTTTTGAGCGGCGATCCGTATTGGAGCGCTCGTCACGGATATAATTTTTTTCAACCAGCTGCTTGAGGTTGTAGGAGACGTTGGAGCCCAGATAGTGACCGCGGGAGCGCAACTCGCCCGGCGTCAGCTCAGCATCACCGATATTATAGAGGAGAAGCGCCTGTACGGAGTTGATATCCGTCTGGCCGATCCGCTCCAGTTCGTCCTTGATCACATCCAGAAGCTGGCGGTGAAGCCGCTCAACCAAATGCAACAGCTGAAGATAGCCGGTTTCCAGCGCCTCCGGGTCTTTCTCTACCGCGCTCGCGCTTTCGCCAATCACTTCTCGCATCGCCCCGTTTACCGACATTATTTCTACTCACTCAGCACAAAACCAGTCTCATGCTATAAACAAGAGGTCTAAAAGCGCCGTTAAGTCAGACTGTTCAATTTGAAATCAAATTCTAACGAGGGCAGTAATGGGACACATGGCCAATAAGGGATTTCCTAACGAGTTATGAACAAGCGCCCCCTCGCCCGCTATCCAGCCCTTAGATTACGCCGGCCTCGTATCTCCGACTGGTCGCGCCGTCTCTATGCGGAGACACATATTTCTCCGAGCGATTTTCTCTGGGCTATCATATTAAAAGACGGCAAGGATATTCGCGAGCCGATCGACGCCATGCCCGGCGTATTCCGGTTGTCGCCTGATCAGGCCGTCAAGGCGGCGCAAGAAGCAAAGTCACTGGGCATTCCCGCTCTCGCGCTCTTTCCGTACACGGATGCGGACGGGCGAACCCCGGGCGGAGAAGAAGCGTTCAATCCGGACAGCCTCATGTGCCGCACAGCAAAAGCGATCAAGGACGCTGTTCCCGACATAGGCCTGATGGCGGATGTCGCGCTCGACCCCTATACGGATCACGGTCACGACGGGTTGATGCGCGACGGCGAAATCCTCAACGATGAAACGCTCGAAATTCTGGTGCGCCAATCCATCGTTCAGGCGCGCGCCGGCTTTGATATCATAACGCCATCAGACATGATGGATGGGCGTGTCGGCGCCATCCGGGCGGGACTGGATGGTGAAGGCTTTCAAAACATTCAGATCATGGCCTATGCGGCGAAATATGCGTCTGCATTTTACGGGCCCTATCGCGAAGCGATTGGGTCGGCTGGCGTCCTAAAAGGCGACAAACGCACCTATCAAATGAACCCGGCTAATTCCGACGAAGCCTTGCGCGAAGTGGCGCTTGATCTCGCCGAGGGCGCGGACAGCGTCATGGTGAAGCCGGGGCTTGCCTATCTCGACATTGTTGCACGTGTGAAAGAAGAATTCGGCGCGCCGACTTTCGTCTTCCAGGTCTCCGGTGAATACGCGATGATCAAGGCGGCAGCTCAGAACGGCTGGCTCGACGGAGAACGGGCGATGCTGGAATCCCTCCTCGCCTTCAAACGCGCCGGCGCCAATGGGATCATTACCTACTTTGCGGCGGACGCGGCCAAGGCGCTGCAGCGTTAGAGTTTCCAAAACTCGCTGTATCGCATCTAAAAAACAACTGATCCTGAAATCATGCCTCGTCAGCTTGCCAATAGCGGCGCGCAATATTAGCCATTTATTTGTTTGCAGATTAACGGTTGACTGGGGCTTTCAATGAATACGTACCGCGCATTTCTCCAATCGCAGATGAATCCTTTTGGCGTAGTGGCCCTGGCGATATGTGTTTTGCTCACCTGCCCCGCAACAAGTTTTGCAGAAGACAACGCCAAAGACGAGTTCACCACAACGCGTGAGATTATTGGTGACTATCAACGCATCACGACGCCAAATGGCGTTGAAGAAAGTTTCATCGTCAATCTGAACGGCGCAAGGCAGTATGTTTCCGTACGGGGAAATGATCGCGCAAACCCCATCATTTTATTTGTTCACGGCGGGCCCGCGGCGCCGGAAATGCCGATTGCCTGGGCGTTTCAAGATCCATGGGAAGAGTTCTTTACCGTGGTGCAGTGGGATCAGCGCGCGGCCGGCAAATCGTTTCCGCTGAACGAGCCGCAAGACATGCTCCCCACCCTGAAGCCGGAACAATATCGCGACGACGTTATCTCATTGATTGAACATCTCAATGAAAGATACGGAAAGCGCAAAGTCATTCTCATGGGACATAGTTGGGGCTCAATACCCGGGTTAATGACAGCCGCTGAACGCCCTGACCTGCTCCACGCCTATGTCAGCCTTGGCCAGATTATCGACTTTCGAGAGGGCGAAAGAATTGGCTTCGAGCAAATCCTGCGGGTAGCCCGTGAAGATGGAAATAGTGAGGCTATAGCAGAGCTCGAGGGGCTTGAACCTTATCCGGGCGATGGCGATTTCAGTATCGAAAAAATTGGCGTCCAACGGAAATGGTCGATCCAGTATGGCTATCTGTCTGCTGGACGCAACAGCGCCCGGGCCTATTTCAGGGCGCATCGCCTTTCGCCGGAATATGGTCCGGCCGACGTTATGGCGTGGCAACAAGGCAGCGCCTTTACGATTCAAAACCTGCTGCCAAAACTTGCAGACGTTTCGTTCAAAGACGTAACTGCCCTTGATGTTCCCGTTTTCATGTTCATGGGACGCCATGATTATACGACGCCGAATGAACCGGTTGTTGAGTGGCTGACAAAGCTAGATGCGCCTCACAAGCAAGAAGTTTGGTTCGAAAATTCGGCGCATGTTATTCCCGCTGATGAACCGGGAAAAGCTCTGTTTAAGCTTGTGACGCAAGTACGCCCCTTTGCCGTCAACGCAGGCGATGGCGCGCCGATTGAGTAATAAGCAATCATTTCCCCGCCCCAAGACCAACAGCATTACTAATTTTACCAAGGGTTCCTAGAGAAAGTCCCCTTGCGACTAACATAGTTAAAATTCGCCAAAGGCGGGAATACCTTTTTTATAATTCCGCCCGCGGTGTAATTAACTATAAATAAATCCGTCTAAGGACGATTATTTCAGGCGGCGCTCTTCCTTCTATTTTTTCAGGATGATACATCAATTTTGCGGTGCGGAAGTTGTTACGCCCGCCAGTTGTGTAAAGCGTAGGGGATTCTCTCGTGAAAGTTTTCAAAGCATCAACCGCGGGCGTTTTTGCAGCAGCGTCCTTCATGGCGGCATCAGCCGCGAATGCAGCGGTTATCGGCGTCACTGTGGACCCGAGCGACAATAGCCTTGTTGGCGAAACCGAATTTCGCTCATCACTTGGCGCGGACGCCATCCGGTATTTCATTCCGCTTGAGAATGACAGCGGCGTTTACGGTGTTGATGAAGGCGGCGATTTTGGCCTGAGCGCCGATAGCGGCGATGGCGGCGGCACGCTGTCCATGTATATCCTGTTCGATAATTTGAATGCCGGCAGCGAGTATGTTTTGGACGTTATGTTCGAAGACCTAGACCTTGCTGGCGCAAACGATCCGAACGGTTTTTTTGAATCGCTACAAATATTCAGCGCTGACGGCGCAACCAGTTTGACGGGACTGATCTTAGATATCTCCAACCCGCTGATGTCAGGGGACGCCGCTACACAACAATTGTTATCGATTGCGCTCGGCGCCGTTTTAACCGACTCGCTGGTGTTACGATTTGATTTCATTGCTGACGCCTCAAGCCGCGGCACGAACACGGCGGAATTCCTTGTCGCTGAAGTCCAGGAAGTGCCGCTGCCCGCAGCACTGCCGCTCTTTATCGCAGGACTCGCAGGACTTGGGTTTGCGGGCCGCAATAAAAAGAAAACGAGCTGATCTGTTCGATAAACGCCAAAGCGTTTGGAAAGCCCCGGCCAGCCGGGGCTTTTTTATTTTCCGCCGTACCCGCCCTTTGGCTTGAGCGAGCCGCGGAGCAAACCGTAAACAGGTAAAAAGGCAAGCGCCACGAGCGCCTTTACAGCGAAGTCGCCGATCAGCCAGTTCAGCCATGGCGCGCCCGAGCCCGCATAGACGCCCGGGAAATAAATGATGGCATACGTGAAGTAAGCGCACAGCGCCGCATAAAGCGGCGCGCGCCACCAGCGCAGCGATCCGCGCACAACGTCGTAAATGCTTGCCGCCATATATTGCGCCGCCATAGCGCTCGCTGTGAAAAAGACGGTGTAACGAACGCCCGGCAGATCGCCGTCTTCAAGGGATGGCGCGAGGTAGGAAAGCTCAGCAAACACGGCGATGGCGGCAAGCCCCCAGGACGCCGTAACGGCTCGGGATGCTTCGTCGCCTCCATACTTCCTTGCGAAGATGATCACCAGAAACGGCGCCAGCGCCATGATGAACCCGCCGCGTGTAAGCCAGTTTGACGGCCGCGAGCCAACCGCCTCGCCGGCCATCCAGTCAAATGCATGCATGGGAATGTCGACAGTCAAGATTGCGGCCAGCAACAATGGCGTCAGCATCATCGCCAGCATCACCATGCGCGTAAACGCCGTGGCGAATTCGCCCGACTTGCGCGCCAGGCGTTCTACCGCTGTTTCGCGAGGTTGCCTTTTTTCGACTGCCGCTTCCATCGACCCTGCCTTAACGGCCGGGGCAAAGAATCGTCACGGCCGTGTTTAAGAAGCTTTCGCCAGTTTGCGCTTCAGTTTCAAGGCATTCGGCGCCAATTGCCCGTCATCAGCCTTGGAAAGGAAGACATCAAGGCCGCCCATATGATCGACGGAGCGCAGCGTAGAGGCCGCCACCTTGAACTTGAAACCCTGGCCGAGCTTGTCCGAATGTAGCGTCACATTGCACAGATTCGGCAGAAAACGCCGCTTGGTCTTGTTATTCGCGTGAGAGACATTGTTGCCTGTCGTGGGGCCAACGCCTGAAAGATCACACCGCCGCGCCATGGGTCTAGCCTTTTACATGTCGGGACGTCGCGCCGGCAGCCGGCAGCGTCTGCACCCGTGTTAAAACCTTGAAATCGAGCGGCGTGACCTAGCCGAGGAAACCCGGGACGTCAAGCGATTTGGGGCTTTTCATTGAGCCGAAACGCCAACGGTTTATATAAGGGGGCTGATGCGTCCCGAAAGCCAGTATTTCCGTGCCCTCCTCCCTCTCTTTTAACGACTTTTCGCCAACCGGCGGCGGCCGGGTCTGCGCGGTGCTGGGCCCAACCAATACCGGCAAGACCCATTATGCGTTGGAGCGCATGCTCGCCCATAAATCTGGCATGATCGGGTTGCCGCTGAGGCTGCTGGCGCGGGAAATCTACGACCGCATCATCAAGGTTCGCGACCCGCGCGAGGTCGCCCTTGTTACAGGCGAGGAAAAGATCATCCCGCCAAATCCGCGCTTTTGGGTCGCAACGGTCGAGGCGATGCCGCTGGAGCGCGAGGTCGAGTTCCTCGCGATCGACGAGATTCAACTTGCCGCCGACCCGGAACGCGGGCGCATCTTCACTTCGCGCCTTCTCCATGCGCGCGGCCGGTCGGAGACGCTGTTTCTCGGCTCGCATACGATGCGTCCGATCCTGCAGCGGCTGTTTGGCAATATTCAATTTCTGGCCCGCGACCGGTTCTCACGGCTGAGCTATACCGGGCCTAAAAAAGCGACACGCCTGCCGCGCCGGTCAGCGATTGTCGCGTTCTCTTCCGATACTGTTTACGCCATGGCGGAACTAATCCGCAGGCAGAGAGGCGGCGCGGCGGTCGTTCTCGGCGCACTGTCACCACGCACGCGCAATGCGCAAGCAGAACTCTACCAGTCCGGCGAGGTTGATTTTCTGATCGCCACCGACGCCATCGGCATGGGCCTCAACATGGATATAGACCATGTGGCCTTCGCCGCATCGCGAAAATTCGACGGGCGCCGCCCGCGCAATCTCACCCCGTCAGAACTTGCACAAATTGCCGGCCGCGCGGGGCGGCATGTAAATGACGGCACTTTCGGCGTGACGGCTGATTGTCCAGCCTTCGACGAAGAGCTTGTTCAATCCATCGAAGATCATGAGTTCGATCCGGTTAAAGCCTTAATGTGGCGGTCCGAGCAGATCGACTTTTCATCTTTGCCTGCGCTGTTGCGCTCGCTCGAACGCCCGCCGCCGCGCGATGTATTCATCCGGTCGCGCCGCGAAGATGATGAAGACGCCCTCGCCCGTCTTTCCGTCCGTGACGATATTCGCGATATCGCCAAAGGCGGCGCTGCATTGGCGACACTATGGGACATCTGCCAGATACCGGATTTTCGTAAAGTCGGTGGTGACCAACATGCGCGGCTGCTTGGCGACATTTATTTGCTGTTGATGCATGATGGCCGCGTTCCCGATTCATGGTTGGAACCGCGAATTGAGCCGCTTAATCGCACAGACGGCGATATTGACGCCCTCTCAGCACGTATCGCGCATATCCGCACCTGGACATACCTTTCACATCGCGCCGCGTGGATCGACCGTGCGCCTTATTGGCAAGAACGCGCTCGCGCGATAGAAGACGCGCTGTCGGATGCGTTGCATGAGAAATTAACGCAGCGATTTGTCGACCGGCGCACGTCGACTTTGTTAAAACGTCTTAAAGATGATGCGCCTTTACTCGCAGGCGTTACCGATGATGGAGAAGTGATTGTGGAAGGCCAGTTTGTCGGCCGGTTGTTAGGGTTCGAGTTTATTGTCGACCCGCGTGCGTCTGGCGCTGAGGCGAAATCACTTCGCGCCGCAGGAGAAAAAGCCCTGCGCCCTGTTCTGGCCGCTCGCGCCGCCGCTCTCGCTAATGCGGAAAGCGAAGAATTGCGTCTTGACGATAATGGCGCCGTATGGTGGCGCGCCGCCCCGGTCGCTCAACTCAAAAAAGGTCCGACCGCTCTCAGACCCGATCTCACGATCAGCGGCTTGGCCGAGATCACGCCGAACATGCGCGGCCGCGTCGAGGATCGCTTAAAGCTCTTTGTCGCTTCAAAAATCGAAGGTCTGTTGGGGCCGCTCGTATCGCTTCAGGCCGCCGCTAATGCCGAGGGCGATGACGCGCTGAAAGGGATCACGAAAGGCGTCGCATACAGGCTCGTTGAAAACTTTGGCGCAACATCGCGCACCCAGTTTGGCGATGACCTGAAACAAATCGATCAGACCGAGCGCGGCAAGCTCAGGAAGATCGGCATGCGTTTTGGTGAGTTTACGCTTTTCATGCCGGCATTGTTAAAGCCCGCTCCCGCCTCCTTGCTTACGCTGTTGTGGGCCTTGTGGACTGATCGCAAACCCGGCGACGTATCCGCACCGCAAGCCGGCCGAGTTTCTATCGAACTAAACGAAAGCCTTCCGCACGCATATTATTATGCCTGCGGTTACCGGCCTTCAGGCGTGCGCGCCGTGCGTATCGATATGCTCGAACGACTGGCCGGACTGATCCGAACTGCACGCAATGAAGGCAGCCGTGAAGGGTTTGAGGCGACGTCCCAGATGATGTCGCTGGTTGGATGTTCCGGCGAAGACTTTGAGGCGATCTTACGCTCGCTTGGTTTCCGAAAGCATCTTGTGAAACGCAAAGTCGAACCGAAGCAAGATAGCACCCCGAAAGCGACGGATGCGACGGTGACTCATGATGGTGCAGCGGCCGACGGTGAGCAGCAATCTGTGACGCCCGTCAGTACAGTTGAAAATTCAGCGCCTGAAGCCAGCAATTCTGAGGCGCCGCCGGAAAAAGCGGCATCGCAGGCTGACGTGCAGCAGGCTGATGCGCCGGCAGCGGAAAAAGCAGAACAAACGTCTCAACCGGCGCCAGAGTCCAACGCCGAGTCGCAGGACGCGAAACAAACCACACGCGATGAGACAACGCCCTCTGCGGCAGTCACAGAACCTGAGCAAACAGAAATCGCCCTTTGGCGTCTCGCTCCGCGACGCCCGAAACCAGCGGTCAAGCCTGCGAAACGAGATGCAAAAGGCAAAGGCGCGCATGGCAAAGGCCAAAGAGGACCGAAACAGGGCAAAGGCGGCAAACCGCGCAATCAGAATCAAAACCGTCGTCCGCCAAGAGAGAAGAAGGCCGATCCTAATTCGCCTTTTGCAGTGCTGGCCGGCCTTAAAGCGGAGCTTTCAGGCGCGGAGTCTGGCGAAAAACCGAAAGAGCCTGAGAAAACTGAATGACGGGCGCCGCATCGGCCAACGATACCGGAAAGTGTTCCGCGCAAGTCAGTCAGCGCATTGATCAATGGTTATGGCGTGCGCGTTTTTTTAAAACCCGCACGCTTGCATCAAAATTTGTAAACGATGGCAATGTTCGCCTTACGCGCAACGACAACACAACGCGTATTGACAAATCGAGCGCCAACATACGCGCTGGCGACACGCTTGTTTTCACACGTAACGACAGGCTTCGCATTATTGTTATTCTGGAATGCGCGTCACGGCGAGGCCCGGCAAGTGAAGCGCAAGCGCTTTACGACGACAAATCACCACCACCGCCAACAAAACCTGCTCGGCCTGTTGCTCCATTCGAACGGGAAAAAGGCGCCGGCAGACCCACGAAGAAAGATCGCCGCGCCCTGACCGCGCTAAAAACCCGCGATTAAAAGGAAAATCATGCTTGATAAACTTTTCGACCGTTTCAAACAGCAAACTCCGTCAGATGAGGCGCAAGAAATTGACGCCTTGCAACTTGCATTCGCTGCTCTGCTGGTGGAAGCGGCGCGCGCCGATGAGATCTATGCCCAACATGAAATCGAGATCATCGACCGGGCGCTGATGAACAAATTCTCCATCGACGCCGGTTCGGCCGCGGCGCTGCGCACCAAAGCGGAAGCGGTCCAGGAGAACGCGAATGACATTCAGCGCTTTACCCGGGTCGCCAAGGAGATGAGCGAGGATGAAAAAATCAGCCTGCTCGAGGAGATCTGGGAAATCATCCTTTCTGACGGGGATCGCGATTCCTTTGAAGACACGCTGGTGCGCCGGATTTGCGGGCTCATCTATGTAGATGACCGGGAAAGCGGTCAGGCCAGACAGCGTGTCGAGGCCCGGCTAAAAAGATAATGAGAATTATTGGCGAACTCGCCGCTTGCGTCACCGCCGCCAGCAGTTATGAAGAGCCAAAGACTAGAGAATTCAAGGAGCCTCGCCCGATGACTTACGTGGTGACTGAAGCCTGCATCAAATGCAAATATACCGACTGCGTGGAGGTCTGCCCCGTCGATTGTTTTTATGAGGGCGAGAATATGCTGGTGATTCATCCGGATGAATGCATCGATTGCGGCGTCTGCGAGCCTGAATGCCCGGCTGAAGCCATCATCCCCGATACCGAGGACGGCGCTGACAAATGGGTGGAACTCAACACCAAGTACGCGGCTGTCTGGCCGAATATCACTGAGAAAGTCGATGCGCTGCCTGGCGCGGATGATGTTGCTGAGGAAAAAGGCAAATTCGAGAAGTACTTCAGCGATAAGCCAGGAGAAGGTTCCTGATCGCTTCTGACCTGAGGCAACATTCGCCCGTAGCATCAGTTGAAATTTTGTGCTAATATCCTAGTTAAATCTTAGGTTCTCTTGCGGCGCGCGCTTTCAGCCGGAGCATTCGAAAAACTGCACAAGCTCCTGAATTTAAAGTATTATTTCCCTGTGAGTCTTCCTCATAGCGAAAGCCTGTTCAGGTTGCTTCTGAACTGCGCGCAAAAACCAGCGAGGCCTTGAAGACAAAATTCGCCGCCGACGGGTTCCCGACGGCGTAAAACGTGAAGGTCAAGGAATGGCGACGAAAGCAAAAAAAACAGCGGCCAAGAAAACCACCGCGAAAAAGGCCGCATCAAAAAAAGCGCCAGCGCGCAAAACGACCGCCAAAAAGGCGACCGTGAAGTCCACAGCCAAAAAGAAAGCGACCGTTAAAACGTCCGCTAAAAAGGCCGTCAAAAAAGCGCCAGCCAAGAAGAAGGTCGCAGCAAAAAAGACTGCCCCGAAAAAGACGGTTAAGAAAAAAGCGACCGTTAAAACATCTGCCAAAAAGAAGGCGACCGTAAAGACTACGGCGACGAAAAAGAAAGCCGCCAAGAAAACCACGGCTAAAGTCGCACCAAAGAAAAAAGCTGCGACGAAAACCACCGCCAAGAAAGCAACCGCCAAAAAAGCCGCCCCATCAAAGGCTAAGGCGACAAAAAAGACTGCGGAAAAACCGAAACCAAAGCCAAAGCCCGCCAATGTGGGCCAGGCCCCGCGTAAAACCACCCTCGCCGCTTCAATCCCGACGCCGACGACGGTGATGCCAAAGGATGCGCCTCAAGCCGATGCTGACGCTTCGGAAAACGTTCAGGCGTCAAAAACGGCGAAACAGGATTTCAAGGTCAACGACCAGATCGTCTACCCCGCTCATGGCGTCGGCAAGATCATGAGCCTTGAAAAGCAACAGGTCGCTGGCATCCCGATCGAGCTTTTCGTCATCAATTTCGATCAGGAAAAGATGAAGCTCCGCGTCCCGACCGGCAAAGCGAAAGCCGCCGGCATGCGCCCGCTTTCAGACGATAAAACCGTCAAGGACGCCATTGGCACCCTTAAAGGCCGGGCCCGCATCAAGCGAACCATGTGGTCGCGCCGCGCGCAGGAATATGACGCAAAAATCAACTCCGGCGACATCAAGCTTGTTGCTGAGGTGGTGCGTGATCTCTATCGCGGAGAGGACCAGCCGGAACAAAGCTATTCTGAACGACAGCTTTTTGAAGCTGCGCTTGACCGCATGGCGCGAGAAGTCGCAGCGGTTCGCAAAGTCGATCTCGGCAAAGCCATTGAAGAGCTTGAAGGCGTTCTCAGAAAGAAAGCCGGCGCAGCAGCAGCAGCTGCTGCCGCCGCCGCCAATTAAACTCAAGCTGTTCTCGCGTGTAACAACTCAATCTGTTTGGGGTGAATGAGATCAATGGATGGTCCGTTGATCTCCTCTACAAATCCGCGAACGCGAACCCTGACGCCCTCAAGCGCTGCTAAATCGAATTCGTCTTTCGCCCAGCGGCGGTAAATCCTGCTGACGGCACCGGCGGTAAAATCTGTTCGATAGTCATCGCCGAAATTCAAATAAAACCTGCTACGCGTTTTTGCAGCCCGAACGACTGTCCCCTCGATGATGTTATAAGCGCCAATCGCGCCGTTCGCGGATGTCGCTTTGTAGACGCTGTATGAATCCAGAGACCACAAGCCTTTCCGGCCGTCTCGCGTTGTCTTTTCAGCGGCTAGCAGCCGGTCGATGTGATCATGGTTTTCCGTTTGCGGCGCGACACGCACGGCTCCTGCCGCGCACAATATTTCCTGAAGGGTTCGCGACGAGGCTTGCATTGTGGCGATAACGGGCTGTACGCCCCAGCGAGATTTGGGGCTGGCCTCTTTAATATTAACGCCCTGCCTCAACAAACTATCGAGCGTTTGACGAGCAGCCTCAAAATAGGCTGGCGGCGTTTTTTTCAATGTGTATAGCGGCGGCGCGATAACATCCGCTAACTGATATTCGTCATCACCGACCGTAAACCGGTCGCCGGATAGGGCTGTTGCATTGACGACAGGTGTTTGCGCATTTGCACGTATAGCACAAAAAGATGCCGCGCCTGCAATGAAGGCGCGCCGTTTCATCCTGAAACCACGCGTACCTTTGAACGCGCTGATAACCCTGCTTCATCCACGACCACCACATCGTAAAAGCCCGCCCGTTGAGGTTTCCAGACATGGCGACCGCTTGTTTCCTCGATAGCGACAGGTTCCCCATTGACGTACCAGCGATAGTCGCTGGCGCCGCCCCTTGCGGCGAGGGAAAAGCCCCGTGACGCAGCAGACCCAAGATAAACCTCCACGCCATTACGCGGGAAAATAATCTGCGGCGGCGTTTCCGTTACCGGTTTTTCAAATCGCGCCAGCGCCAGAACCGGAGCATCGTCTGCATTTTCATCGATATTGTCTTGCGTATCTTCCTCACGTTCGATGAGGTCAAAAGCGTCAAACAACAACGGCGCTGCCGTCTTGCGACCTGTATGGCCTGGCCTAGGCGCGCCATCGGCGCGGCCAACCCAGACGACAACGGTGTAGCCGCCGCCATGGCCAGCCGCCCAGGCGTCACGGAAGCCGTAGGACGTGCCTGTCTTGAACGCAATTTCCGTGGCGTTTTGCGTGAGCGACGCTGGCGCTCTTCCCTTTAGCGAGGGCGCACCGGCAAGGATTGCGCTGATACGCGTCGCAGTTTCTTCCGAAAACAAATGATACGCGTGTTCAGGTTCTGCTGCTTCGTCTTCTGTCCAGCGAAGCGGCTTCACTTCACCACCGCTGCCTAAAGCGGCGTATAAAACAGCCAGTTCCTGAGCCGTAATGCCCGCACCGCCAAGCGCCAACGCCAATCCCGGTTTACTGTCAGCCCGCTCCGGCGTTCTCAGACGTACCCCTGCTGTTTTCAGCAAGGCCGCAAAACGCGACGCGCCGACACGGTTCAGCGCACGCACCGCAGGCACGTTCAGGGAATGCTGCAATGCTTCGCGTACTTTTACTTCGCCGCGAAAACCACGATCAAAATTTTCCGGCGCGTAATCGCCGAAAGCACGCGGCATATCTTCGATGACTGTCTCAGCGCTGGCATAGCCATCTTCAAAAGCAAGGCCATAAATAAAAGGCTTCAAGGCTGACCCTGGCGAACGCGCCGCGGCCGTCAAATCAATCCATCCCCCTTGCGCCTTCAGCCCTGATGACCCGACAAGCGCGCGCACTTTGCGTGTTTCGTTTTCAACAATGATCATTGAAGCGGTCGCGTCATCGTCGAATTGTTTCACATACTGGCCTAGCAACGCCTCTGCGCGATTTTGCAGTTCTCTGCTGATAGACGAGCGAACAACACTTGGTTTTTCATTGCGAGTGAGTTGATAAGCGGCGTGGTAGGCGTGTCTCGGCAAATCATGACGATGCGCAGGCAGCCGCGCTTCTGCTGCTTCACCCGCCAGTTTATCGCTAAGCGCGCCAGCATCGACAAGCTTTGTAAGAACAAGCCGCCGTGCGCTTTTCGCAGCCTCGGATCGCAAATCCGGGCGCCGCGCTTCGGGGGCCTGTGGCAAAGCAATGAGCAACGCTTGTTCCGCATCGGTCAGGCGCGCCGGCTCTTTATCGAAATACAAGCGGCTTGCCGCACGGACGCCCTCTATATTCCCGCCATAAGGCGCGAGGGTAAGGTAGAGCTCCAGAATTTCAGTCTTAGAAAGCCGGCGTTCAAGTTGAAACGCGCGCAGCATTTCAATCGCTTTTGATCCGTATGTACGCGGACGCGGCTCAAGCAATCTTGCTGTCTGCATCGTAATCGTCGATGCGCCGGATACGATGCGTCCAGACATTACCGCTGATACGCCAGCGCGAACGACCGCCAGGGGATCAACGCCCCAGTGCGTATAATAACGCTTGTCTTCTATGGCGATTAGCCGCTCAACAAAAACAGGATCGATATTTTCAAGGTCGGCCGCGAACCGCCAGCGTCCCTCCTCCGTCGTAAAGCCGTGCAGCCATTCGCCGTTGCGGTCGATCACCAGCGGCGAGAGTTCACGCGCTTTGTCAACCGGCGGTGGCAAGACAAGGTCAAGCGTTACAATACTGCCCAGAACCGCCAGTACCGTAACGCCAACTTTAATCGTTATGCTTTCAAGGCGAATCATTCAGCCGCAGCAATTGAGACATCGGCGACACTCGTGCGGGCGAACACGCCGGGCCGATACATATCTTCGATGACAGCGCCCGGCATCACGAACTCGCCTGGCGTTACTGCACGCACCACATAGGCTAGCGTGAAACGATTGCCACCCCGTATGTCGACAGCCGCCACGAACCGGTCGTCGCGCGCTTCAGCCACACGCGGGAACGAAAGCTCGCCAATCCATTTGTAGGGACCGCTATTGTTGCGCCCGCCGCCGTCTTCAGGTTTGAGGATCGTTTCAATTTCAAAACCCGCAGGGAGCAAGTCTGCAATCACGGTTGGATGTAAGCGCTGGTCCGCCGCCGTGCCTGTAATAACAACTACCAGCCTGTCATTTTGCCGGACGGCAGCAAGATTCGCCGGGCGGCCATCGCGCGTAGCGACACGCTTGGTCAACGTGAGACCCTGGTTGGCCGCAGGCGGAGCAGAGATAGGCGAACCCGATACGGTCAGAGAGCGGAAGATCTGTCCTTCCCCGTCATTTCGGTATGACACGCCATCAGCGATATCGTTTGCAGCCAGCGTGAAAGACGGCGCCGGCGGCAAGTCAGAAAGGCCTTGGTCATTAACAGAAAGCTCAACTTCGCCGCCTTCGCGCAACAGCGCCTGCGCCGCTAGCAGCGTGAAAGCTTTTTCCTGCGTGTGCATCCGGTTCGGGTCCTTCATGACCGAAATAAATTGTTCGGTTAGCGCTTCCGTCCTGCCGGATTGCCCAGCTTCAACTGCAAGCGCCAACACGCCGGCTACATCGCGCAAGTTTGTTTGATAATAATCGCCGCGATTCTGCCAGCCAAAAGCTGCGACTGCTTTTTCAAACGCGCTGCTCGCGCGCGCTTTATCGCCCATCATCGCCAGTGCCGCACCGATGTGTGCGCGAGCAAGCGGGCTTGGCGTTTCCTCCAGAAGCGCGTCATGGAAATAACGCAAGTCGGAAAGGTCAGCCTGACCAGCCCGCGCTAACACGTAAAGCGCATAGGCGGCTGACCGGCGACGCAGGTAGTCACGCGTATCATTGTTATTCGTAAACTCCGGCACCGTCGTCTGGTAGCTCGCGAGATACCAGCGATCGATACGAGCCATGTCCTGCAGCGAGGAATAGGCACGCTCCAGCGCTTCGCTCGGCACGCCGTAGCCTTCGGCTTTTGCACGATAGAGGAAGTCCGTCACATACGCGCCAAGCCATGGCGAGGCCCAGCGATCATTAACCCGCCACAAGCCAAAAGCACCGTCCGTCCCCTGACGGTTCAAAAGCTCATTCACGGCTTTTTGCACGCGCGGACGCACTTGACGTTCAGGCCCCCGGCCGATCTCGCCGCCAAGGACATCGACGAACAATAGCGGCATTGCGGAACTAGTTAGCTGTTCAGAGCACCCGTAAGGATAGCGGTAAAGCGCATCGAGAAGCGGCCCGGGTTCGACACCCCGCAGACGAGAGAATGAGACCGCAACCTCAGCCGAACCAGGCACGAATGGGTCCGTCACCGCTTTCGTCAGTTGGAAGGTCTCGCCTGGATCGAGAGCGGCTGTACGCACTTCGGTGACCGGGAAATACGGCGTGCGCGACTGGATCGGATAGGACCGTGAAACGCTGAACCCGCCTGGTCCGTCGACGTTCATACTCACTGCGCCAATGCCCACCGCGCCGGTGGTGAAAGTGAACGCATGTGTCGTCTTCTCGCCTTGCGCGAGCGTAAATGTTTCGCTTGCCGAAAGGTCGACCGGCCCGTCGCCTGTAAGCGAGACGACATAGTCGCCAGCTTCGCCATCGACATTGTCAATCAATAACGTTGCTGTCGCCGTATCGCCGGGCGCGAGGAAGCGCGGCAATGCGAGTTCCGCCGGTACTGGATCGCGCACGGTTAACGGTTCCGACGTAGAGCCGAGCTTGTCTTTCGACCAGGCAACCGCCATCAGGCGCAGTTCGCCGTTAAAGTCAGGCACTTCGATTGGGACTGTCGTCCGGCCGCCCTCACCGACCGTTACAGGACCTGAAAACAGCGCCACCGACTTTGTCGGCACAACCGTCAGGCCCTCGCCGCCGATGCCGTCGCCGCCGAACCGGGCGGCAGCGCCCAGATTGGCGTCGAGAATTCGTCCGTAGTCGTCACGAATTGCAACGCCTAGGCGTTTTTTGCCATAGTAATAATCGACAGGATCGGGCGATGGGAATTTCGTCAGACGCAGGATGCCTTCATCCACCGCCGCCAGCGTCATCATCACGGTCGAACCAGACGCAGCGCCAGCCACGGTCACCGGCAGGTCCAGTTGCTGACGGGGGCGGAATACCTCGGGATCGTCAATGGATACTTCCAATTTGCGAGCCTTCATGTCGAACGGCACATAGGTAACCGCCATGGCGCGTCGCGGCACGGGACGGTCGCCCGGATCGCGCGGCGTCACAACGGTGGCCATCACATAAAAGCCTGCGCCCCAACTCGGGTCCGTATCTATGATAATTTCCCGACCATTCGCGCCGACCTTCATGCGTTGAACAAGATGCACCTTGTCCGTTGCAATGGCGACGGTCGCTTCGCCCTCATAAGGAGGGTTGAGGAACAACCGCGCCCGCGAACCCGGCGTTACGTTGTCTGTCTGCAACGTCACAGCAGCCTGATCGGGAGTATCAGCGCCCGATGCATAGGAGCGCCAGCCCACATAAAAACGGATATCGCTCGCGGCTTTACCGCCTGCTTGCGTGACGGAAAGACGGTACGTGCCCGGATCAACACGCTGATTGACGAGTGTAGCGATCTGCTCTGCGCTGGATGTGCCCCGTCCCTCAGCGATCAGGACATCACGGAAAGACCGGCGCCACCGCCACTGACCGTTTTCACGATACCAATCGAACCAGTAGTCTTCCTCGACCAGCTTCCATTCCAGCTCGCCTTCAACCGGCTGGCCTTGCCAGTCGAGCAGTACGGCGTTGACCGCCACTGTCTCACCCTGACCGAAACTACCGCCATCGCCGGCAAGCTTCAGCCCCACATAATGATCGTCGGGACGGACAGGAATGCGCGCGGACTCGCGAACAACACGGCCGCCGGGTTCGACAACGCCGACGACAACATCTGCCCGCATGGGCGCGCCGTAATCTTTTGGCGCCGAGTCTACGTTCAGCGCGACACTCGCCCTGCCTTCAGCGTCCGTCGTGGTGTTTGGAAGCGTCAGGAACCGCTCATCGAACCGGCCATTCACCGGTCCAAAACGGTATCCTGAAAAATCCGGAAACGGGTTGGGGTCGAGGCGCAGACGCGCTTCCGCTTCCACAGCCAGACCGCTGGCCGGCGCGCCGTAAAGATAACGGCTTTCGATGTTTAGCTCCCGCGCCGTACCCGGGCGAATGGGTGTAGTCTCTTCACCTTCGAGCGTGACTTCCAAACGCTGCGGGACAAAATCCTCTACCGAGAACTGCTCGGTTCCGACGAAGCCGTCGAGGCCATCCGCCGCCACCTGAATTTGCCACATACCGCGCGGCGCGGACGCCGGGACTTCATAATCAAAACTAAATCCGCCGATTTGGGTTTCATCGATACGAAGCTTTTGCGCTTCCGTATAATTAGGCCGGCGAATAGTGACCGTGAGCGGACGGTTGTCGATCGCGCGCCCAGCATCATCTCGCAACAGTCCCGAGACGTGCACTGTTTCTCCCGGACGATAAATGCCGCGATCAAGATAGACATATGCATCGACTTTTGATGGCGCGTTGCGTCCGCCTACATCCCGGTCAGAAAGGTCAAGCGGCGCACGCGTCAGATCAAGCGCTGCGAAATCGTCCTGCGGCCCGTAGGCCATCAACATGTGCGGGGTCAACGGATGGTCGCCATTGACTGCGGCGCCCTCAAAACGGACGCGCCCATCGGCATTGCTGACAGCACGCGCCAAAACTTCGTTGTTGTAAGCTATGAGCGACAGCTCCACGCCAGCCATGGCGCGCGCCGATGAAATTGAGCGGACAAAAACGTCAATGCCGTCGGAACCGGAATATGTCGTCAACGCCATATCGGTGAAGACTACCCAGCGCCAGGCTTGCGCTGCCCGATATTCATCGGCGCCGGCGGAAACGTCTTTGATATGAACGAAATAGGCGCCTGGCTTTAACTGCTCCAGAGCCGCGCCTAGCGAAAAGACCGTAGTCTTCGTTTCGTTGCGCTCGCCTGTGGTGTCGAGTTTGCCTGTCCAGATTTTTACGCCGAGGTCTTTGCCGTCTTCCTGATCCCAGACATAGGAGTATTGTCCCTCGCCGCTGGCTTCTCCCGCAACGATATTCTTGCGCGCGAGTGTTCGATCAGAGACGCGGTAAACAGAAACTTCAACCTCTTCGACATTGACTGTTTCAATGCCCATGCCGTCAGCTTCCAGACGCGGAAGAATAACGCCGTCCCCCGCGAAGCCCGCATATGACGGTTTATCGCCAAACGCGACCACAACCTCTTCCGAGCGCTCAAGCCTTTCGTTCTTGCCGCTTGGCAGCCCGGCGCGCAAACGCACGCGATAATCCTTGTCGAATTCAAGACCGGCAAGGCAAAGTGAAGAACCGTCAACCTCGATCGCTGCGCCATCATCTGGCGTGATGCGCACAAAATCGCCGTAGTTAATGTCTCCGCTGTCGTTCAACTCGCGAGTAAACTGCAAGCAAGCCTTGGGGCTTTCCGTCCCGGTATCAAGGCGGAGCCGTCGATAAGCGAACGTCTTAATAACTTCTTCTTCCGGCCGCTCGGCCTCATCGCTCCTTCGTTCCTGGAAAGAGCGCCTGGGAGCGTCACCGCGGGTTTCACCTGTGACTACCTGCTGGGTGTTCGGCGCGCCTGACCCGGCGTCCGGGGCGATCGCCCTGCCGACCAGCAAACCAACGGCGAAGACCGCCAAAAATCCGCCCGCTAAAATAGCCCCTTGTCGCCGCGCCATATTCTTCTCCCGCCTAAAACGCTTCGCCCCTTGCCGGACACTGAACGCCAATTATGGCGGTTAATCAGCGGAAGGAAAACGATTTGAAGGAGAAATCGGGAAAATTCGGGCGTTTAGATGATTAAAGCCGGTTTAGGTGCGCTGCAAGATTGGCTAAGGTCGCCACGCGAGCGCATTCCGTCCCCGTAGCTCAGCAGGATAGAGCACCAGATTCCTAATCTGGGGGCCACAGGTTCGAATCCTGTCGGGGACGCCAAATAACCACTCAAGCAGCGCGAGGAGCCATAATAGGTTGATAGATCGGCGCTTGCGTCAGCGCCGTGTAAAGCGTCTTGATGTTGTTAATATACTCATCTATCCGCGGATCCTGAGCATGATTTTCATGCACTTGTTTGCATATAGTCTCGATGTCGTGCTGGCCTGCAATCAATTTCAGGAAGAAATCACGAAAAGGCTGCGGTGTTTGCTCGCCTGTGTTTGGGTCTTTATTCAGTAAAAGGAGACCCATCCAGTCAGCAATGAGAGCCGACGCATCATTATCAGCGCCAAGTTTCTGGGCGACAATATCGATAAGCTCTTCGATATTATCGCAGACATAGAGCGCGCTCACAAAAAATTTCAATTCCGGGTCGAGTTCCCCTTTATCCATTCGCTCGCGAAGCATGACTGTCATTTCATGCCGTGGAACGCTTATCAGCGAACGGCCAAGCAACTCCCACTCTTCGCCATACCGTTCCGCCATGATCGCCTGCGCGTGTTGCGGAATAGCGTGCCCTCGCTCGGCCAGTGTTCGAAAAAGGTAGTATGTCTCCGGCAAGTTCGCCGTATTGGAAAACCCGGCTATCTCATCTGCAAACTTCAGTTCATCAACATAAAGCAACCATTCGAACGCGCGATAGCGCTCCATCATGTTGCCATTGCTCATCTCACTCGGCTGGGAAATTGTCTCATAGGCGGCATGTGGCCGGTCAAACGTGAGTGTCAAACGCGAGCTCGGCGCTACGCTGTCCCTGCGAATGCTTACAGCAGCGCCCAATTTTCCGCCGTATGCCAGCGCATGGATAGTTCCCCCCGGCCCCGCTTCAACCTTTTGCACAAAACCGGCGCGCTGAATGCTGAGCGTCTCTGTTTTTACCTGACCGATACGAAAACTATGAGAAACATGGCGCGCCGTTTCAAAGCAATACGTTTTGTGCAGCGATTCACCAGAGAGAACCTGATACGCTCCGTCCCATTCATGACTATGCGGCGCAGCGACGCGTGAATTCCAAAAGTGAAAAAATATCAGAAAATTTTCATACGATCCGCCGATAAATATACTCGGCGCGCCATGCGCTCTTGAAAGGCTTGCGCGCGCGCCTCTACGATTACAGAAATGCCGCAGAATATCTTCCGGTGACGTACGTTCATGAAATCCGATATTTTCGAGCGCTTGTACAGCACAGCCCGAAAAGTCCGTATTGCTGTATTTTGCTACAGCCCACTCTTTTTCCGTTTCTGCAGCCAGCTCGTCTATTAACGTATCCACCAACAGGCTCCATTCACGCGTGAAGAATAGGAGGAAAGGGTGCGGCCTTTCCTCCTGAGCCTTCAGAATTTAAAAATCCTGATGATAAATTTACGCGTATTCAAAGCTCGTGGAGCCGACTTGTGGTGCTGCAAAGTCGCACGATTGAGCGCTATCTGCGTATTCGAAGCTTGTTGAACCAACATTTGTGGAACCGCTGAAAAGCAGCGAAACTAGGTTGATCATTAAATCCTCCGTTTGTTGTTGGGAATGTCTAAGGCTCCTGGCATCAAGATAAAATCTGCCCTTTTCAAAACCTTACGATTCGTACTATCTATCATTATACATGACCAAGTCAATAGGCTAAAGTGCACATAACGAGTATAGCCAAATATTGTTTACGCCTACCACCAGTGCGCTTCGCGACTTCCGAGCGGCACGCGTGTAACGATATTTTGATTATACGAATTGCAATTTCAGGACATTTCATAAGCAGGCGGAACTTCAGTCAGGTTTTTCGTTAGATGTTTCATTTTCCTGACATCGACTGACGAGAGCTCAGCATTCCGGCTGGCAGAAAAAGGCGAAAAGTATGACTGTTCATCAAAGGGGGCGCCCGCAAGGCGATAATATAAAATCGGTTCAGTCGCTCTATCAGTTTTTCAAGCCATACAAACGCCTGATCGTATTCACGCTATTGCTCGTACTTCTTGCTGCAGTTTTCCCACTACTTGTGCCGCTTGCTGTCAGATTTTTTGTCGATTGCGCGCTTACCCCCTCTACGACCGCTGAGGCCTGCCGGCTTTACCCTGGCGGCCCAATCCAAACGCCGCAGTCCTTGTTGATGATCATATTCGGTGTCGCCGTTGTCACCGGCGCAGTCATGGCGGCCCGCATCTATGTTGTGGAAAAAGCGGGCGCCAAGATAGCGCTCGGCCTACGCGACAAAACCTTCACCCACGTCATTGGGCTGCAACGCAGCTTCTATGATCGTTCTAACCCAGGCGAATTGCTTTCACGCATAATCGTTGACCCAGGCGGTGTTCAGGTGGTGATAGTCAACGCTATCGCCGGAGCAGCGGGCAGCATTATTTTGTTTACTCTCGCTGTCCTCTTGATGCTCATTACCCATTTGCAACTCGCCACGCTGGCTTTAGCTACAGCCCCAGTAATCTTGTTGCCCGTCATCATACTTGGCAAGCCGTTTCGAGACTTGGCCCGCGAAGCACAAAACATGGCGGCCGAGGCAAGCCGTATCGCCAGTGAAAACCTGAACACAATGGATGTCGTGCGTTCATTCGCGGCAGAAAATACCGCACAACGAAATTTCCGAAACGTACTCAACGCAACATATAAACTGACTTTAAAAAGAGGGGCGCTAAACGCCTGGATGAATGCCGTAGCACGGCCCATTTTCTTTGGTTGGGTAATCGGTCTCTTGTGGTTCGGGTTTTCACTAATAGAACAAGGTAAGTTAACGCCCGGCCTACTCGCTCAGTTCGCAATCCTCGCTGTTATGGCCGGAAGCGCTGCCGCTTCACTAACCAATGTCTGGGCTGAACTACTCCGTCTTGCCGGCGCTACGGAACGACTTACAGAGTTGTTAAGCGAACAGAACGACATCAAGCCGCCAAATAAACCGCATTCTCTCCCAGCTACCGTAACAGGCGCTATCACTTTCCAGAACGTTATATTTCATTACCCCTCTCGGCCAGACCGGACTGTCTTTGATCAACTATCGCTCGAGATAAAAGCTGGCGAAACTCTCGCCATTGTGGGGCCCTCGGGAGCAGGCAAAAGCACGTTGTTTCATCTACTCTTACGCTTTTATGATCCGGTGAGCGGCGTCATTACATTGGACGGGATCGACCTTCGCCATTTCGACCCTGGCGCGTTGAGAAAGCAGTTTGCTGTAGTTCAGCAAAACGCTCCGCTTTTTTCAGGCAGCGCTTACGAAAATATTCGCTACGGTCGCCCTGACGCCAGCGATAGCGACGTTATCGCAGCCGCGAAAGCCGCTATAGCGCATGATTTTATTGAAGCCCTGCCCCAAGGATACCGGACTAATCTCGGCGCCATGGCCAGCAATCTTTCAGGCGGACAAAAACAGAGAATCGCAATTGCAAGGGCTCTCATTTGCGACGCTCCTATCGTACTCCTTGATGAAGCCACAAGCGCGATAGATTCCGAAAGCGAAGCGGCATTTCAAAAAGCATTTGAAACGTTGCAAGAAAACAAAACCACCCTAGCCATCGCTCATAAGCTTTCCACAATCCAGAATGCAGACAGAATTATTGTTCTAGAGCATGGCGCCGTCGTGGATAGCGGTGCACACAAAACGCTTCTGCAACGAAAGGGGCTATACGCCAAAATGGTCGAGGCGCAGCTTTTAAAGCCCTGACACGGCTACTGACGCCAGCCACGCGGCCGTAAACTTCATTTTCAAGGTGACTGCTATAACCGCTTATGACTACGCATGCGTTTTCTAGAAACGCACGCCGCCTTGCTATCGATAACCTCAGCTTTGCTATTTCTAATCCCTATTGCTTTTTTTAGGCGGTATCGCGCTGATCGCATTTTTCTGGTCCGTAAAATCTGGTCAATGTGACGACAAAGACAGCGCCGCTGAACAGGTTCTGTTGGACGACGGTCTGGATGAAGACCGAAACGCTTAGATAATAGCCGTTTTCGTGTATATACGTCGCGTAGAAACGTTAACCCGAGTATGCCCGAATGCCGACTTTGCATGACATTGAAACTCCTGCCCTTATCCTTGATGAAGATAGGATGATGCGGAATATAGCCCGAATGCGGAAACGCTTTTCTGGTATCGAGGGCGTATCATTTCGTCCTCACCTGAAAACCGCCAAGTCCATTGATATTGCAAGGCGTATTTTCCCGGATGGTCCTGGAGCAATTACAGTTTCCACCTTGCTTGAAGCGGAGCATTTTGCTGAAGCAGGGTTCAAAGATATTCTTTACGCTGTTGCTCTGTCGCCAGACAAGCTGCCAAGAGTTCAAAAAATAAGATCGTCTGGCGTAGACCTGTGCGTGATAGTGGACAGCGCGGAAGCTGTTCATCATATGCAAGATCATTTTTCACAAGCGCTCACCGGCGTACCGTTTCTTATTGAAATCGATTGTGATGGATGCCGTGCCGGCGTGCCCCATAGGGACGGCAAAAGCCTGTTGGCAATTGCAGATTGTCTTACCAATGCGGGCGCCGAACTACGCGGCGTGATGACCCATGCCGGCGGATCTTATCTTGCAACGTCATCTGCTGAAATTGAACGTACTGCGAATGAAGAACGCGCGCGAACGCTCGCATGCGCTGCAATATTGCGTGAAGCAGGTTATGCCGCACCAACAGTCAGTATCGGGTCCACGCCAACCGCATTAGCGCCCGGTTCGGTTGAAGGCATTACGGAAATTCGAGCGGGCGTTTTCGTCTTTTTTGATCTCGTCATGGCCTCGCTCAATGTTTGTTCTCTGGACGAAATTGCGTTGTCAGTATTGACGAGCGTTATCGGACGCCGGGACGATAAGAGATGGGTTATAACTGACGCCGGTTGGATGGCCCTTTCAAGAGATCAGGGAATTGCCTCGCACGGTGATAGCTATGGCTACGGCCTTGCCTGCGATATCAATTGTACTCCTGTCAACGGCGCTATCATTTCAGGCGCCAATCAGGAGCATGGGATTATGACTGTGCGGGAAGGAAGCGCGGGTGAGTTTCGCTCCATTGGCATTGGAGAGCGCTTGCGCATCTTGCCTAACCATGCCTGCGCCACCGCCGCGCAACACCTACAATATTACGTAGTGAAAACAGGGTCAGATGAAATCGTAGCGACATGGCCGCGATTTAACGGGTGGTGATAATCTGATTTACTCAGCAGGCTTTACAAAACGAACAAGGTAATTGTCATTCAGGCCTTCAACTTCCGGCTCTTCCGCAAATTCAAAACCGATAAATTCAATTTCGGAAATCACACCGGCTTTTCCGAAACGGATATGAGACTTGTCTGAAGGGCGTTCCGCACCAGGCTCCAGATCATAATCGACAATAACCAATGACCCACCGGGTTTGAGTGATCGGTAAACCGATTTCATCACATCTTCGCGGTTTTCAAAATAGTGATAGGTATCCGCAATAAACACCACATCGATTGCGTCGTTGGGAAGCGTTACGTCATCTTCGCGCCCAAAGACCGCTGTAATATTATGAAATCCTGCATCTTCCGCCCGCCTATTTATGAGGTCCAGAAAAAGCGGCTCAATATCTTCAGCGAAGACTCTCCCCGTAGGCCCAACCGCCTCAGCAAATAGCAGGCTGTAAAGACCGGTGCCCGCCCCGATATCGGCGACGACACCGCCCTCTTCCAATGACAGCGCTTCAACGACTTCTTCTCTTGCGGAGTATAGCTCGCGGCTACCGACTTCCAATCTTTCCAACCATAGGTCTAGATTGATCTCGTCATCAGCAGGGACAGCGGTCGCTGGACCATCGCCTCTGACCTCACCCTGCTTGTTATCTGTACAACCGGAAGCAATTGCGACAAACGCCGCAGCTACCACCTTAATTAGCGTTGCGCCCCGCATACGCCCTCAATTTTGTCTGCACGCGCGCTATGCGCCATGCCTTAATCTATTCGGGCCACCCTAGCCCGCATTACCGTTTAGCTCCATCCGGTGCGCCGGGCCAGACCCAAATCGCCCGTATCAAAACTCGCCCATTTTCGCAGCCCCCGAACTGTTTACAAAGCGCTGTATTTACTAACGCTTTCACCTTCTGTTCATGAGCCGGAACGTAAAATGCGGCCATGGAAAGCATGGGAGCATGGGCAGCAACGCGGCTGCAGCCTGGCGTTGACGCCGTGATGAGTAATCTCGGCGCCCTTTTTGGCGTGGGCTCACGGTTTTTCCTCCCCTATGTTCTGGTAGCAATCCTGATTGGGGTAGCAGCGACCTTCTACAGACGATGGAAGACAGATTCCGCAGAAAAACCGAATTTTCTCGCAGAGATCTTTGACCCGTCGGTTTACTTTAACAGGTCGTCACTGGTGGACTTAAAAGTAACGATCGCGAATCGAATTTTTACCCCAGGCCTTGCGGTTCTTTCCCGTTCGGCAACGGTGCTGACCGCCATCGCCACCGTCTCGATGCTTTCAGGGGAACCTCCGTCGCTGGAAAGCGATGCGGCCCGGGTCAGTCTTGCGATGCTTTGCTTGGTTACACTTGCCGTTACGATGGCAAGTGATTTCACGACGTATCTTATCCATCGCCTGCATCACGAAAGTGACGTGCTTTGGCCGTTCCACAAATTACATCACAGCGCTGAAACACTGACGCCACTGACTTTCACACGCAAGCATCCAGTATACGATTTAATCCGCGCAACCGCGAACGCCTTTCTGGTTGGACCCGTACAGGGAATAATTTTCGTTGCCGCAGGCGTCACGGACATTTTTCTAATATTGGGAGTTAATGCCGCATATGCGGTCTTTTTCTGGACCGGCGCCAACCTTCGCCATTCGCATATTTGGGTTTCGTACGGCCCCATATTAAACCGAATTTTTATCAGCCCCGCACAGCACCAGATTCATCACAGTTGTGCGGTTCAACATCACGACAAGAACTATGGTGAAATCTTCGCTTTTTGGGATTGGATTTTCGGCACGCTTTACGTACCTGAAAACTTCGAAAAGTTGGAATTTGGCGTAGCCGATGCGACTGGAAAACGATTGCCTCAACCGCATTCAACGCTGAAAGACGCCTATTTAGTACCGCTCGTTGAAGCTGCTGCAGCTGTAAAGCCCGCGCGTAAGCCCAAGACGGCTGCAATCCAATGACACGCGGTTTCTCGCTATATCTCGATGCGTTACGCGCCGTTGCAGCGTTCGTCGTTTTCTTTTCCCACTTCGCTTATTCCCGATTTACCGGCGGCGCATACACTTGGTTCCGAGACTATAATTTCGGCAGCGACGCCGTCATCGTTTTTTTCGTGATGTCTGGTCTGCTGATCGCCTATGCAGCAGAACGGTCCGACAATTTATCTGATTTCACCAGAGCGAGGGCGGCAAGGTTATATTCCGTCGCACTTCCAGCCATCTTCCTGACGTTCGTTCTGGACTCGATCGGGCGCGCCGCCGACCCCAACCTTTATCAACCGCCATGGGACCGCGATGGGTCGAGCATCATAGAATTCGTCCGCGCCATAACATTCACAAACGAAATATGGTTTTCGGGAAGCCGGCTCGGCACCAACGGCCCTTACTGGTCGCTCGCCTATGAGGCCTGGTATTATGCGCTATTTGCGGTTTTTTTCTTTGTTTCAGGCGCGAAAAAATGGGCGCTTATTATAGCTGGCGCAATTTTTGTCGGCCCTCGCATTCTACTGCTGGCGCCGTGCTGGATCGCCGGCGTCGTATTTTACAATAAGTTTATCAAAACGACGGCGCCAACCATATCTGCCTCTCTGGGCTTGGCATACACGCTTTGTCCGGTGTTCGCATACGCCGCCCTGCAATATACCGACGCACCTACAGCGCTTTATGCAGTCACTGCACTGATAACCGGGCTTAGCGAACCCGGCATACTCTATGGGTTTTCGAATGAGTTCCTGTGGAATTACGTGTTAACTGCGCTGATATTCATTCACTTGCGCGGCGTCCTTGCTCTTCCGTCATGGCTGCCTGCTTTCTCAGAGAAAACAAAGGTACTCATTAGATGGCCGGCGCAACGATCTTTCTCGCTATATCTTTTTCACTATCCACTCATTAGCTGCTTGACAGCGCTGTCACCACTGGCAAGGAATTCGCAATTTCATCAAATCCTTATTCTTGGTGGGGCCCTGGCAATCTCCTTTATGCTTGCAGAGGCGACAGAGCTGCGCCTTCATGCATGGCTAAGAAAATTCGATCATTTTGGAAAAACCGTGCGAAAGCACGGTGAATATAAATCTGCTGCACCGCCGCAGCAGCATACTTATCTATTTTCTAAGAAGTAGTTCTCGGGTAAGCCAAAACATACAAATCTACTGACGCATGTAACGACCGTGTCAGGAACAGATAAAACAATTAAGTTCTTACAGCGTAAGTCCTATCTGTCGCCACTTGCAACAGCGAAATCGCTCAGATTGTTATCCTTCTTCATTAAGACGGTCAAACACATCCGTCTCAGATTCATCACTTTTTTCCTTTGCTGCTGGTTTGCCTGCGACAAATATTGTTCTGCTATTAGGAGCATCATCAAAAAACGCCCTACCCGTCTCTAAGAGGCCTAATATCATCGCTCCGGAAGCTGAAGATGCGCGCATCCGAATCTCTTCCTTTGGTCCAGAAACATTAAGAATTATAAAGACCGGGGGATCCTCTTTGCTGGAATAGCCGACGCTATAGTTTTTTATTTTTCGCTTAGCCATAACATATCTCTTAGTTGCCATCATCGGGAATTTGCAAAATATCAAAAATCTCCCGCTCATTGTTTGTTAAAGCGCTTTCTAACACTTCATAAGCCCGATCTGGGTTAGACGAATTAGAGGCCGTTTGAAGCATTGCGTTAAATTGTTGCAATGTCTTGTTGTTAATGTGCTGTATACAGAACTTTCTGACATCACCGTTCACCTTCGGATCGTCAAGAAAGATCAAGCATTTTTGTGTCGCCTCGTCGAAATTCATATTTTGCTCGACAATTCTTGCGACTGTGTCTGCGACTTTTGTACTAACTGACCTCGGCGGATGATTCAAACCGGCAAATGCGCCTCCAGTGCGCCCTGCGACGCCGATATCACCGGGGTTGTTTAAAAACTCAGTAAGTCTTTCAATCAACTGCCGCGTATCATTTAGGTTGCTTTGCGCCAATTGCACATTTGCCTGTTCTCTTTCTACAGCCGCTTCTAATTCTACAGTGTTGGGTTTTTCTTCTTCTGCAACGGACGGGGTATTAGCGCTCTGTGCTGGCTCAGCGGGAGCTGCCGCCGCTGGATCTGTTTCTCTTTCAGGCTGTGCAGGGTCAGGCTGGGGTTGAGGGCCGGGCTGTGGCTGAGGTTCGGGAGCAGGCTGCGGTTGTGGTTCAGGCATTGGCTGAGGTTGAGGGTTTTGCGCTGCCTGCAATACTTCTTGCGCCTGTTCCAGATCTGTTTGTGCGGTCTGTAATGCCGCGACTTGTTCGCGTTCAAGCGCACGGGCAGATTGAAGCTCAGCTCGTATGGCTGATAAGTCTGCACCAGCGTTCGCGGAAGAAGACGCGTCTAAACGAACCTGTTCGGGCCGGATAGGATTTGTTAGTTGTTCTATCGCTAGAATCGAAACAACGGCGCGATGGTCGCGGGCGGCCTGAATCTCCAAATCCGCTTCATCAATGGCGCCATTCAAAAACCTTTCACATGTTCTAAACATCATTTCGCGCAAGGTTTGAATCGTTTGTGTGCGTTGTATTGTTGCGCCGGATTCAGAAATCTGCACCGCCAAATTCATCGCCGCGCTGCGTTCTTGTGCGTTTTGAGAATAACTTGCAACCGCTGCAAGAGAGGAACTTAGCACCGAAAAAACATCGGGACTGGGTTCAGAACAATACCGGGCAAGCGTACCTCTTTTGTATTCGCCGTATTCGGTCGTAACGCTACCATCCGCATTACGGGTATGTTTCACTTCTAACGGCGTATATTGTCGAACACGATTAGCGATAATGCCGCGTTGTTTTGCGTCAACGAGTGCTACCTCGCCGCCCCGAACTGAGTGCGATCGGTATATAGAATTTATATTAGCGCATCCGCTGACCAACAGCGCGATCAAAATTCCAAGCAGTAAATTTCTAATTTTCATGACCCGCCCCATAGTATAGATAACGCATCATCTACCTATACTTCAATAAAAGCAACATTTCCCCTTATACGGGCGATAGTGAACTCGTCACATCCACAGCAAATCAAAGGGAAATTTAAATAAAACAAAACTACTTCAATAAGATAGGTGTGGCTGAATAGACAACGACGCTCATGGAGCAGAACTGAAGATGCAACGGAAATACATAAACGCGGCGACTACATTACAAAGTAACACTGCCTTATCCAACACGCGTTGTCACATGCGGAAAGCCACCGTGATGAAGTCACATAATTATTTAGTATGGTGGGGCGAAGAAGGGTTCGAAATCATTTTGGCAGGCCCGGCGGCGACTTACTCTCCCACGCCTTAAGACGTAGTACCATCAGCGCTGGGGACTTTAACGACCGAGTTCGGAATGGGATCGGGTGGAGGCTCCCCGCCATAACCACCGGGCCGGCGAAAACGATTTCAAAATGCGAGAGATGTCAGTTTTGGGTGCTGCGATCAATTCGTTCGTAAACGAACCGTTCGCCGCGCATGAGTAATTCATGACAGCCATCCAAGAATGACTGCATGAGGACAATCAAGCCAATCGAACAATTAGTACCGGTAAGCTTCACACATTGCTGTGCTTCCACACCCGGCCTATCAACGTGGTGGTCTTCCACGGTTCTCAAGGGAATATTTGTTTTGAGGCCGGCTTCCCGCTTAGATGCCTTCAGCGGTTATCCGTTCAACACATAGCTACCCAGCTGCGCCATTGGCATGACGACTGGTCCACCAGAGGTGTGTCCATCCCGGTCCTCTCGTACTAAGGACAGCTCCTCTCAATATTCCTACACCCACGGCAGATAGGGACCGAACTGTCTCACGACGTTCTAAACCCAGCTCACGTACCGCTTTAATCGGCGAACAGCCGAACCCTTGGGACCTGCTCCAGCCCCAGGATGCGATGAGCCGACATCGAGGTGCCAAACAATGCCGTCGATATGGACTCTTGGGCATCATCAGCCTGTTATCCCCGGCGTACCTTTTATCCGTTGAGCGATGGCCCTCACACGAAGAACCACCGGATCACTATGGCCGACTTTCGTCTCTGCTCGACTTGTCAGTCTCGCAGTCTAGCGGGCTTATGCCATTGCACTCGACGACCGATTTCCGACCGGTCTGAGCCCACCTATCGCGCGCCTCCGTTACAATTTAGGAGGCGACCGCCCCAGTCAAACTACCCGCCATACAGGGTCCCGGATCCGGTTTCACGGACCGCGGTTAGACATCAGTGACAACAAGGGCGGTATTTCACCTGTGGCTCCACGACTGCTGGCGCAACCGCTTCAAAGCCTCCCGCCTATGCTACACATGGTGACGCTAATGCCACTGTAAAGCTGTAGTAAAGGTGCACGGGGTCTTTCCGTCTAACCGCGGGTACTCCGCATCTTCACGGAGAATTCAGTTTCGCTGAGTCTGCATTGGAGACAGTGTGGAATTCGTTACGCCATTCGTGCAGGTCGGAACTTACCCGACAAGGAATTTCGCTACCTTAGGACCGTTATAGTTACGGCCGCCGTTTACCGGGGCTTCAATTCGGAGCTTGCACCCCTCCTTTTAACCTTCCGGCACCGGGCAGGCGTCAGACCCTATACGTCGTCTTACGACTTCGCAGAGCCCTGTGTTTTTAGTAAACAGTCGATACCACCTGGTTTGTGCCCCCGCCCCAGAGTTGCCTCCAAAGCGGGCTCCCTTCTTGCGAACTTACGGGAGTAATTTGCAGAGTTCCTTCAATGCAGTTCTCTCAAGCGCCTTGGTATGCTCTACCAGTCCACCTGTGTCGGTTTCGGGTACGGTCTTATGAGGAGGCTATTTCCAGGGACTGATTCGCGGCCCAACCAATCCAATAAGGTTGAACAACTTACTCAATCCGTCACACATCCTCTGGCCACTGAATATTGACAGTGTTCCCATCGGCTACGCCTTTCGGCCTCGCCTTAGGGGCCGGCTAACCCTGCGCTGATTAGCATTGCGCAGGAACCCTTGGACTTTCGGCGAGAGTGTCTCTCACACTCTTTATCGCTACTCGTGTCAGCATTCTCACTTCTCATACCTCCACGGCCCCTCGCGGGTACCGCTTCATCAGCATAGAGAACGCTCCGCTACCACGCACACTAAAAGTGTGCATCCGAAGCTTCGGTGCATAGTTTAAGCCCCGTTACATTTTCGGCGCGGGAACCCTTATTTAGACCAGTGAGCTGTTACGCTTTCTTTAAAGGATGGCTGCTTCTAAGCCAACCTCCTGGTTGTTTTGGGATTCCTACATCCTTTCCCACTTAACTATGACTTAGGGACCTTAGCTGTCGGTCAGGGCTGTTTCCCTTTCCACTACGGACCTTAGCACCCGCAGTGTGTCTGCCGAGCAGTACTCTTCGGTATTCGGAGTTTGGTTAGGATCAGTAAGGCGGTAAGCCCCCATAGCCCATCCAGTGCTCTACCCCCGAAGGTATTCACTCGACGCTCTACCTAAATAGATTTCGCGGAGAACCAGCTATCTCCCGGTTTGATTGGCCTTTCACCCCTAGACACAAGTCATCCCAACTTTTTTCAACAAGTACGGGTTCGGACCTCCAGTAAGTGTTACCTTACCTTCATCCTGCTCATATCTAGATCACCGGGTTTCGGGTCTAATCCCACTAACTAAATCGCCCTATTCAGACTCGCTTTCGCTGCGCCTACGCCTATCGGCTTAAGCTTGCTAGTAAGACTAAGTCGCTGACCCATTATACAAAAGGTACGCCGTCAGCCTTGCGGCCTCCGACTGCTTGTAAGCGTTCAGTTTCAGGTCTGTTTCACTCCCCTTGTCGGGGTGCTTTTCACCTTTCCCTCACGGTACTAGTTCACTATCGGTCAGATACGAGTACTTAGGCTTGGAGGGTGTTCCCCCCATCTTCGAACAGGATTTCACGTGTCCCGCCCTACTTAA
>NZ_CP118166.1:3377500-3472649 GCF_028748065.1 Hyphococcus flavus
ACCATCGACGGTACGCTCGAAAACCGCGATCTCAATTCTGACAATGTCAGCGGCAAGATCGGTATCGAGCTGACGCCTGCAGACAATCTGTTGCTTTACGCAAATTACAGCCGCGGCGTGAAGTCCGGCGGTTTCACCGCCTATAACACGCTGAACCCCAATGCGCTGACGCCGTTCCAGCCGGAAAAGCTGAATGCGTATGAGGCCGGCTTTAAGTCCAATCTCAACGACGCGCTGCAACTCAACGGCGCAATCTTTTTCTACGACTATAAAGACCAGCAGGTTCAGTCGGCGATCTTTGACGCAGGCACGGGCGCCGTCGTTGGCCGCATCGTCAATGCCGACAGCGAGATCTGGGGCGCCGAACTGGAAGCAGTGCTGAACCCCGCGCCATGGCTGACGATCGGCCAATCGCTCGGGTACAAGGATGGCGAGTTCACAGACTTCGACGACCTCGACATCGCCGCCACAACGCTCGCTGGCATGGAAGTGCTTATTGACCGTTCCGGACAGGACCTCGGTTTTCCGAACTGGAGCTATCAAGGCTTCGCGACGGCGGAAACCGCGATTGCCGAAGGATGGATCGCCTCGGCGCGGTTCGATTATTCCTATCGCGACGATCTCGCCTTGCCGCTGTTGGGCCCTGCTTTCGCGGTCGATGATTACTGGCTCGCCAATGCGCAAGTCGCTTTCGGACCGGAAGATGGACGCTGGGAACTGGCGCTCTGGGGACGGAACATCTTCAACGCCGATTATGACGAGACCCGGAACTTCTTCATCACCGGCGGCGCGGCGGATGTGGCCGCGCCGGGCATGCCGGTTACATATGGGGCAAGAGTGAGCGTCAGGTATTAAGTTTCAAACCAACCGTACTCGTCATCCCGGATCACGCCCGGGATGACGAGTACGGTGAAATTTAGTCCAGATATTCCGGAACCTTCGGCAGCGCTTCGAAATCGGACAGCGAGTGCTGGACTACGACGCGGGCGTTCTTTTCTTCAGCCAGTTGTTCGAACCGGTCCATGGATGCGTAGGTCTGTTCAACATCCACATTGAATTTCGGCATCAGGCGCCGCTCGCGTGACTCATTGAGATGATAAAGATCGCCCGTGAACATCACCGGCCCTTCATTGGCGAGGTTGACCAGCAATGATGTGTGCCCCGGCGTGTGGCCCGGCATGGCGAGAATAACAACCGACCCGTCACCGAAGACGTCATGGTCGCCGTCGAACTCGACCGTTTCGGCGTTTTCAAGTTCATTGTAATTGGCGAATGACTGCGCGTCGGCGCGCGCTTCCTCACGGAACATATGCGCGCGCTCATCGCTGTCGACTAGAAAGGTCGCGCCGGCAAACATGTTGCCGTTGCCGATATGGTCAAAATGGGAATGCGACACGGAAAAATAATCGATGTCGTCGACGCTCACGCCAATGGCGTCGAACTGTTCGCTGATGGTCGTTGGAACGGAAAGATGAAACGGGCCGTTAGTTAACCCGTCTTCCATCTCATTCAGCGCCATGGGCAGGCCTGCATCCCACATGAGGTCGCCGTCAGGGTGGCGCACCAGCACGCACATGTCAGAGGCGCTGTTGGTGCGCCCTGCATATTCGTCTTCGAGCGCGAAGAACGACAGATCATTCATTTCAATCCGGCCGCAGTCGAGTACATAAGCTTTGATATCCGCTGCAGCGCTGGACGCAGCCGCGCTTTCATTTTCCGTTTCCCCGCCCGAACAAGCGGCGACAGCCATAAAGCTAATAAGACCCAGTTTTTTCATCACCCTCTCCTGTGAAACCTGCGAGCGGCCTAGCAGCGTTCCGGCCGCTTGAAAACTCTACACCTATAGGGCGAACCGGACTGCGAAAAATACATGCTTTATGATGAAAATCGGCCGGAAACCCGCCTTTGGTGGACGGTTATCCCCATTGCGCCGGGCGCCCTTATGATGGCGGGCGTTATGGACCATCGAACCCTTTATACGCTCAACGCCGCACATGCCGCGAAACCATCCGTCAGGTTTGTTGTACAAATCGGGGCCTGCTCTTTTGTACAACAATCGGCTGTAGCCCTTGAAACAAGCCAAAAGGAAGACGCGAGACACCGTCGCAATATAACATTTATTCACCCGCGATACGGGGTTATCGCCGCTGCCGGATCGCGGTAAAGTTGTAAGACACCGGGCTGATGGAAAAGCATGACCATGACTGACTTCGAAGCGCCGTTCATTCTTGCGATCGATCAGGGCACGACCTCCAGCCGCGCCATTGTTTTCGATCAGGCTGGGCGGATCGTCGCCTCAGCTCAGGAAGAATTCCCGCAACACTACCCGCACGACGGCTGGGTCGAGCATGACCCGGAAGACATCTGGAATACGACGCTTTCGACGGCGCGTGCGGCCTTCGCCGAAGCGGAAAAATCCGGCGAAGTCGGCGCCATTGGCGTCACCAACCAACGCGAAACGACAATACTTTGGGACCGGACCACCAGCGCGCCAATTCATAACGCAATCGTCTGGCAGGACCGGCGCACGGCCGATGTGTGCGCAGCATTACGTGAAGAAGGGCTGGAACCTCACGTGGCGGCGCGTACAGGCCTCCTCCTCGATCCTTATTTCTCTGCAACCAAAGCCGCGTGGATTCTCGATAATGTTGAGGGCGCGCGCGAGCGCGCGGAAAAAAGCGAACTGGCGTTCGGCACCGTTGATGCGTTTTTGATCTGGCGCCTCACCGGCGGCAAGGTTCACGCGACGGATGCGACAAACGCCAGCCGCACGAGCCTTTACAACATCCGCGACAATCGCTGGGATGAGATACTGCTGGAAAAGTTCCGCGTGCCCGAAAGCATCCTGCCGCAGGTTTTCGACTGCGCCGCCGACTATGGCGAGACCGATCCGGAAATTTTTGGACGGCCCCTCCCTATTTGCGGCGTCGCCGGCGATCAACAGGCGGCGGCCATTGGCCAGGCGTGCTTCGCGCCCGGCGACATTAAAAGCACCTACGGAACCGGATGTTTCGTGCTGGTGCATACGGGGCATGAGATCGTTGAGTCGAAAAACAAGTTGCTGTCGACCATCGCCTATCGGTTGAACGGTGAGACTTCATACGCGCTGGAAGGCTCGATCTTCATCGCGGGGGCGGCGATACAGTGGCTGCGCGACGAACTCGGCGTCATCAAGTCCGCCGATGAAACAGCGGCGCTAGCCGAAAGCCTAGAAACAAACGAGGGTGTTTATCTCGTCCCAGCCTTTACCGGCCTTGGCGCGCCGCATTGGGCGCCGGACGCACGCGGCGCCATCACCGGCCTCACGCGCGGCGCTGGCAAAGCGCATTTTGCGCGCGCTGCGCTTGAAAGCGTTGTTTATCAGACTGCGGATTTGATGACGGCGATTGCGCGCGATGGCGCCGATGCAAAAACCTTGCGCGTCGATGGCGGCATGGTCGCCAATGACTGGACCATGCAGTTCCTCGCCGACATGCTCGGCCTTCCGGTAGAGCGTCCTAAAGTGCTGGAGACAACGGCCCTCGGTGCAGCGTATCTCGCTGGCATGCAAGCCGGATATTTTCAGAGTACGGATGAAATTGTCGAACGCTGGCGCCTCGATGCGCGTTTCCAGCCGGCCATGTCAGGCGAAGCGCGGCAGAAAAACCTCGATGGCTGGGCGGACGCATTACGACGGACGCTCGACTAAGCGATTTTTATGCGTGCCGGCCCCGTCGCAACTTCACCAATGACGCTGGCGGCGTCATGGCCATGCTGCCTGAAGAGATCAAGGACGTTATCAACAGCTTCAGGGGCGCAGGATACAAGCAATCCGCCACTCGTTTGCGGGTCGGTTAAGAGATCACGGGACGCATCAGACCAGCCCGCCGGAGCATCAACCATGTCCTTTATTGCATTCCAGTTGCGCCCGCTCGCACCGGTTTTAACCCCCTCGTCGAGCAGTTTCCGCGCCAGCTCGAAAGATGGAATGGACGCTTCATTGACTAAGGCGCCGGCGCCGCTGGCATTACAGACCACAGACAGATGACCCAGCAATCCAAATCCCGTTACGTCTGTCGCCGCATGTACGCCTTCAATAGCCGAAAGCTCAGTTCCCGGATGATTGAGCAGCGTGGTGGATGCGATCATCTGCTCGTAGCCGTCCGGCGTGAGGATTTCTTTCTTCAGCGCGGCGCTGAAGACGCCGACCCCGAGCGGCTTACCCAGGATCAAGGCGTCGCCTGCCTTCGCGCCGGCGTTACGCAAGATCTTATCGGGATGTGCAAGGCCCATCGCCACAAGGCCGTAAATCGGTTCGGCGGAATCAATCGAATGACCGCCCGCAACCGGCGCGCCGGCGCCCAACGCGACAGAACGGCCGCCTTCGAGAATTCTGGCAATGGTACCTGTCGACATCTTCCCGATAGGCATGCCGACCACGGCAAGGCAAAAAATCGGGCGGCCGCCCATGGCGTAAATATCAGACAGCGCATTGGTCGCCGCGATCCGGCCAAAGTCGAAAGGATCATCGACAATCGGCATGAAAAAATCCGTGGTGGCGATCAGCGCAGCGTCATCGGAAAGTCGATAAACAGCAGCATCATCGCTGGCGCCGGCGTCCACCATCAAGACCTCAAACCCTGCAGGGGTCGGACTGTCGCCTATGATGGCGCGCAACACGTCAGGCGCAATTTTGCACCCGCAACCGCCGCCATGAGCGAGCGAAGTCAACCGTGGTTCATGATCATTGTCAGCCATCAAACTCTCCTGCTCTTGCAGTCCGGCAGAGACAATCTACAACAGCTTTTTTCGACCGCATGCAACAGGCTTGTTTTGCCCCTCATGAACATCGAGGAAATCGCCGATACAGGACGGACAACGCTGGCGCGTTTCGACGCCATTATTGACGTGCGCTCTCCTGATGAATTTGCAGCCGATCATTTGCCTGCAGCGATAAACCTGCCTGTACTCTCAAACCAAGAGCGCGCCGAAATAGGCGCAATTTATAAGCAAGACTCTCCGTTTCGCGCTCGACGCCTTGGTGCGGCCTATGTGGCGCGCAATGTCGCTCATCATCTGCAAACGGCGCTTGCAAACAAGCCAAACAACTTTCTACCACTAATCTATTGCTGGCGCGGAGGTATGCGCTCAAACGCCATGGCGACAATCCTTTCGCAAGTGGGTTGGCGTACCGCAGTTCTGAAAGGCGGTTATAAAACCTGGCGCCGTTCCGTTTTTGCAGCGTTGCGCGATGACGGCGCCCCTCTGAACATTGTTTTGCTTGACGGGCAAACCGGTACAGCGAAATCTGAAATTTTACGGCGCGTGGCTTCACTTGGTGTGCAGACAATAGATCTTGAAGGCCTAGCAAATCATCGCGGCTCTGTGTTTGGCGGGTTCGGTGATGATACACAACCTTCGCAAAAATTGTTCGAAAGCCGGTTATGGACGCAGTTGCAAGGCCTGGATTTATCCAGGCCAATATTGCTGGAAGCGGAGTCAAACCGTATCGGCCAATGCGAAGTGCCGCGCCGGTTATGGTCCGCAATGCGCGTTGCGCCCAGTTTGGCACTATCAGCCTCGCCAGCCGCCAGAGCCAAGTTTTTACTGACGGCCTATGCGGATATCACACAAAATGAAACCACCATCATGGCCGCGATCAGCCGGCTGGCGCCGTTCCACGCCAGAGGCCGTATTGCCGAGTGGCGCGAGTTGGCGGAAACCAGGGACCATCAAATTCTCGCCAAGGCGCTAATGCGCGATCATTACGATCCCCTATATGACCGAAGCCGTAATAACCGGGGCAACAATGAGGCCAAAGCGCATTTTCATATTCAAGATTTTGATGACGCGACGCTGGATGCGGTTGCAAAAGATGTCGCTTCCGCATTAACCCAATTCTGAGTTTAAGGACGCTTTGATGAATATTCCCGATCTTAACGGCAAAACCGCGCTGGTCACCGGCGCTTCCCGCGGTATTGGAAAAGCGATCGCGGTTGCTCTTGCAAAGGCAGGCGCCCATGTGCTCGCCCTCGCCCGAACATCGGGCGCCCTTGAGGAACTTGACGATGAGATCAAAGCCGCCGGCGGCAATGCATCCCTGATACCGATGGACCTGATTGAGGGCGATAACATTGAACGTCTTGCCGGCGCGCTTACCGAACGGTTTGAAAAACTCGATATTCTTGTTCTCAACGCCGCTATTCTTGGCGAACTGGCGCCGCTGCCGGACATTGACCCGAAAGTCTGGAAACAGACACTTGACCTGAACGTCACAGCGAACTGGAGACTTCTGCGGGCGCTGGATCCTATCCTTCGCAAATCCGATTCCGGCCATGTCATGTTCCTGACATCCGCAGTAGGCGGAGAGTACGCACGCGCATTTTGGGGCGCGTATGCCGTTTCGAAAGCAGCGCTCGAAATGCTTGCCGAAACCTACGCTGAAGAAACGAAGAAGTCTTCTTTGCATATCTCAATTGTCAATCCAGGCGCGACCCGTACTGACATGCGCGCTCTTGCCATGCCGGGTGAAGATCCGATGACTTTGCCGGCGCCGGAAGAACTGACACCGATGATCTATGAGGCGCTGGCTGATAAAAGGACAGAATTAAAGCGTTACTCATTCCGGCAATGGCGTGAGAACGGCAACTAGAGCGCGTCCACAAAAAGTGTGAGCGGTTTTGGGTTCGGACGCGCGACTACTAAAGAATCTAGACTGCGTTCTTGATTCCACAAAAAGTGAACGCAGTCTAGTGTTTTCGTTTCTCTTTGTGGGCATACGGATTATCTGGCTTTTTCAAAATCAGCCTTATGGGCACGGCCTTGATGTCGAAAGCATCGCGGATGCCGTTTACAAGGTATCGTTTATATGAATCTGGCACTTCTTCCGCGCGCGTACATTGCGCGACAAATGTCGGTGGCCGGGTTTTTGTCTGAGCTATGTAGCGAAGTTTGATGCGCTGTCCTGAAACCGCCGGCGGCGCATGACGTGATGTCGCTTCCTGCAGCCAGTCGTTAAGCTCGGAAGTTTTAACGCGCGCGTTCCAGTCTACATAGACTTGCGTAACCGCCGGCATAATCCGATTAAGCCCTGCCCCTGTCTTTGCGGAAAAGGCGACAATAGGAACGCCTGGCGCCTGAGGCAAAAGCCGGCCCGCCATCTCCTGCAGACTACGCATCTTGGTATTGCGCTCTTCAATCAGATCCCACTTATTGACGCCGATGACGAGCGCTCGCCCCTCGCGTAAGGCAAGGTCGGCAATTTGCAGGTCCTGTTTTTCAAAAGGCGTTTCAGCATCCAGCAGCATCACTACGACTTCCGCGAACTTGATGGCGCGCAACGCATCTGAAACAGACAATTTTTCAAGCTTCGACTGTACGCGTGCTTTCTTGCGCATGCCTGCGGTATCAAAAAGTTTCACTGGCCATTCACGGTTCTTGCCTTGCCAGCGCCACTCTACAGAGATGGAGTCGCGCGTGATGCCGGCTTCAGGACCTGTAAGTAAACGGTCTTCACCGATCAGCTTGTTAACCAGCGTGGACTTTCCGGCATTCGGGCGGCCTACAATCGCCACACGTAGTGGCTTTAAAGGATCATCCCACGCTATCTCGTCATTGGACTCATCGACCGCTTCTTCGGTAGCAAGAAAGCTCTCAAGGGCCGCGTATAGATCACCCATGCCTTCGCCGTGTTCTGCGGAAATAGCGATTGGCTCACCTACGCCAAGCGCATAAGCGTCGTATAGACCCGCATTGGCAGCAGACCCTTCCGCTTTGTTCGCCAGCAAGATGACAGGCTTTCCGCTGGACCGCAGTATCGATGCAAAAGCCTTGTCGAGTGGCGTGACTCCGGCGCGTGCGTCAATCATGAAAAGGCAGGCGGCTGCATCTTCCACTGCCCGGTCGGTCTGCTGACGCATCCGGCCTTCGAGCGCCGCTTCCGGCGCCTCTTCCAGGCCGGGCGTGTCAACAACTGTGAATGATAAGTCGCCGAGCTTTGCTTCACCCTCGCGCCGGTCGCGTGTTACGCCGGGAGTGTCGTCAACCAGCGCCAGACGCTTACCCACAAGCCGGTTGAACAGCGTGGATTTGCCAACATTAGGCCGTCCGACGAGTGCGATTTTCGCTGCCATCCATGTTTCTCAAGCCCGCTTCGCATCAGCGCATGGCGATCAGCTTGCCCTCTTGCGTCAGGACAAAGAGTTTCTCTCCGGCGACAACCGGCGCGACAACGGATCCATCATCAATTTCCTCGCTCGCAACAACTTCTCCGTTTTGCGGCGACACTTTCACGATGTCTCCTTCAGTAGAAACAAGCACCAAGTGATCGCCCGCGAGTACGGGACCAGCCCAGGAGATCCGTCCTTTTCGCTTCTTCTCGTTCTTAAATTGCTGCAGTTGGGACACCCATACGATGGCGCCGTCGTTTCGCGAAACGCAAACGAGTTCGGAATCTATGGAAACAAGGAAAATGAAGTCGCCGGCAACCCACGGCATCTGTAAACTTGCAAGCCTGTTTTCCCAAACCGGCTGACCGGAACGAATATCGATTGCAGAAAAGCGGCCACCATGACTGACCACATAAACGAGGCCTCTGTCGATTACCGGGCTTCCGGCAATATCGTTTAATGTTGACAGAGCGGTTAAACGGGACTGTCGGACCAAGGTCGTATCCCAGACTGAACGGCCGTTATCGGTAATAAAAGCCACTAGCTCGCCGGAAGAAAACGGCGCCACTACTAGATCGCCAGCAGCAGCGGGGCTGGCGGAAGATAAAAACCGGGCACTCTCCTCAAAGGACTGAAACGTCCACGCCTTTTCGCCAGTCTCCTGTTCAAGCGCATTAAACTCATTGGTGATAGTGGAGAAATACACCTTGCCGCGATAGGCCGTTGGCGGCGTGCGAACTGGTGAATCCGTTTGCACGCGCCACAACTCTTCTCCAGAAATAGCGTCCAACGCTGCAACAAAACCAAATCCAGAAGTCACAAACAAGCGCCCCTGATCGAAAGCGACGCCGCCGCCAAATCCGATTTGCGCAGGGTCGGGTCCGCGGAAAAGGTCGCGCAGACGAAACCTTTCTTTAATGTCTGGGGCCAGCTCCGTACGCCAATTTAGGTCGCCGGTTTCTGCATTGAATGATGAAACGCGGGTAGCCGCATCAATGACGAAGACTCTGTCTTCAATAACGATCGGGGGCGATGTCAGTCGTTCACGCGACTCACTCGCTTCGCCGACATCAGCTTTCCATACAGTTTCGAATGTCAAAGCGGCGCCAAGGTGATGCAACGTATGATCCGCCTCACCGCCGGGCTGTGTCCATGACGTATTCACATATGAAGGCGGAACATCAATTGTTGCGCCGGCATATCGCGGGTCTGCCGTCAGTTCCTCATTCAACGCCAGAATGGAAATACGATCTTCCTCATCAGGCGCTTCTCCTTCGGTGTTTTCGTCATCACCGCCAAACAAACCAAAGACCGGGTTCGAACTACATGCCGAAAGAGAGAATAGGGTAAATGTCAGCAATAAAGCCTGACGAAACAAAAACCTGTCAGATGTCATATTTTACTCTTCGTGATCGTGACCGGTATGGTCATCGGCAACGTCTTCTTGCGCCCCCTCTTCCGCCGGATTGTCTTCCGCCGAAGTCACGCTTTCATCATTCGTCACGGTGTCCGTTTCACTCAAACTATCCTGGCCAACAGTTCGCAAAAGATCTTCCAGTCGAGCTTCGCCAGTAACATTTACGCCCGCTTTTGCAGACTGCGCCAGCGCCCCGAATTCTTCCGCCCTGTCTCTGATCTCCACTGGCGCTTCCATATCCAGTGAAAGCATCTGAAAAGTGGAAAACGCGGTTTCATAATCTTCAACTTGAAATGCCGCCAGCCCGGCCACTTCCCTAGCAAAATAGCTATAACGGCCGGTAGAATCTTGCAGACCATCGAGTTCAGCCAAAACAGCATCGCGGCCATCGGCGAGTGAAAGATGGGCCGCACGTACTCTTGCGAGATCTCGGATCTGTTTTGGAGCGGAACCATTCGCAACTTGCCGATAGGTTTCAATTGCCTTCAGCCGCTCGCCACCCGCGGCGTAAGACCCTGCACGCTGCATGGTTGCAAGGACGCCATAACCGGACCTTTCCGCCGCCACCGCCTCAAGCGCCGCACGGCCTGCAGTCTGATCATCTTCAAGCAGCGAGATCGCCTCACGGTACTCAAGTGCGGACTTTTCCGCTGCGCTGGTTTTCGTGTAATTCCACACCTGCCAGCCGGCAACGCCAATGACGACGGCGGCTGCTATACTGATTACGGCAGGCCCATGGCGGCGGAACATCGCCCATTGGCGCTCTTCCGCCAGCTCCTGATCGACCTCTCGTAATACGCTTTCGTCGTTCGCCACTGGGCGGATCCTGTGTGTTGAGTGTTGCTAAAGCCCGGAGGTTCTAACGGCCTTTGAGCCAGTGCGCAACGCGGCTCAGCCCCGTTTTTCAAGGGGTTCTTACCGGTACAGCAGCTTTTATTTGCGGCGCAGCAATCTTCAGAATCGAGCGGTTTAGGATGAATTCGATTGCCCAGCGCCGGAATAGACGGCACGATGGCGGCAAAACGAGGTAGCTGATGGACAAGCTTAAGGTGGTGCATAGCGCCGCAGCAGGCCCACAAAACCGTCAAGATCAATTTGATCGGCAATTAGCCGCCCTACGCGAACATCTGGAGCGCCGGCTGGCGGAATTGTTTCCTAACCCTGCCTCTAGCGAACTCAGCGCAGCCATCTCCCATGGACTACTTTCTCCAGGCAAAAGGCTGAGGCCCCTTATTACGATGCTGGCCTGTAAACAATGTGGCGGAGATCCGCTCGAAGCAATAGACGCCGCCTGCGCCGTGGAAATGGTGCATGCCGCTTCGTTGATCGTGGACGATCTGCCCTGCATGGACAATGCAACCCTGCGGCGCAATGGCGAGACCACACATGTTGCCTTTGGCGAGGGGGTCAGCATTCTCGCCTCCATTACGCTAGTCAATGAAGCATTCGGCGTCATGGCGAGAATGCAAACAGCCGACCAGCGTCAACGTATTGCCGCGATTGACAAACTTGCAAAAGCAATAGGTGTAAATGGCCTGGCGGGCGGCCAGGAACGTGACATCGCCCGATCAGGAATCGGATCTGGCGGCAGCATCAAAGAAATAGAGCAGAGTCATCTTGAAAAAACCGGAGCTCTCTTTGCTGCCGCTGCCGGCATCGGCGCCGTCGTTGCAGGAGCGAGAACTGTAGAAATCGACGCCATGGAAAACTTCGGCGCAGCGCTGGGACTCGCGTATCAAACCTTTGACGATGTTATTGACGCTCAATGCAGTGAGAACCAGACGGGCAAAAACGCCAATCAAGATGAAAACCGCACAACTGTCGTCACCATGCTGGGGCAAGAACAGGCGAATAAATCAGCCGGTCAGTGGCTTAGTGACGCTGTCAAAGAAGCCGAAAAAGTGGATTACGGCGCCGGCTCGCCGTTGACGGAACTCGCCAAGCTCATAGAACTGAAATTCAGCAAACTCACTGAAAACCGTTAGTACTACCAAAATGAGCGCATTGATTTTTTTTCTCGTTTTTGCGGGTTTTATCCTGCTGATGGAAATCGTCGCGTGGATAACCCATAAGTATGTCATGCATGGCTGGCTTTGGAGCCTTCACAGGTCTCATCATGAACCACGTGAGGGTGCGTTCGAAAAAAATGACTGGTTTGCCGTCCTTTTCGCCGTCCCGTCGATGATCTTGATGTATTTCGGCGTGCATGGATATCCGCTCGCCATGGCTGCCGGGCTTGGTATTCTGGGTTATGGACTGATCTATTTTTTCTTCCACGATATCCTCGTGCATCGTCGCATAGACTTCGGCCTGCGACCGAAAAAAGGATACCTTGCACGGATCGTACAAGCGCACCGGCTGCATCATGCTGTAGAAAGCAAGGATGGGTGTGTTTCTTTCGGCTTCATTTTTCCGCCATCTCCAAAACATTTGAAGACATTGCTCAAGGCGAAAGAAGCAGCGGTTTTGCGTGCACCCGATAGTGAAAGTTTTAGCGCACACGCTCCATGACAGTACGTCGCCAGAGATCGCCGCGTTCCGTCAAGGGCGCTGACCCTTTTGAGATAGATTGCACTGCGCCGGACGCTGCGCCAGAAACAGCCAGAAACACTTTACGGTGCGTTGAGACCACCGTCCTGTTCTCCCATGCCGCCTCACCGCGTGCAGCAACTTTGCGTCCGATATCACGGTAAACATTTCGGGCTGCCAGTACCGCTGCAGAAGCACGAAGCGGCAAAAACCGCACCCCTTCACTGGCAGAGTCATAATATCGATCTGCGATCGCCAACACTTGTTTTACGACGCGCGTAAGCCCTGCTCTGTTGGTTTCGTGCATGATGGCGGAAGGGTCGGCAGAAATGTTTTCCGCTTCGAGCCAACTAGTGGGCAAATAAATACGCCCGCCTCGGGCGTCATCAAATACGTCTCGACAAATGTTTGTAAGCTGAAAGGCAAGACCAAGATCACAAGCTCGATCAAGCACTTCACCATCGTCCTTACTCACGCCCATTATAATAGCCATCATGATCCCGACGACGCCAGCAACGCCGTAGCAATATTCCATCAAGTCATCGAACGAAGTAAACTCTCGCTGGTCAACATCGTTTGCAAACCCATCAAGCAAATCAAGCGGGTACCGCTCAGGCAAGTCATGACGCCGGGCAACAAGCGAAAACCCATCAAAAGCCGGCGTACCGGTAAGATCACCGCTAAAGGCCGTCCTTGTTTTAGCGCGCAACTCATCAAGCCGTTCAGCCATTTCTTTTCGGGACAATGTTCTGTCCGGCGCATCACCGCCCAGCTCTTGGCCATCGATCACATCATCGCAATACCGGCACCATGCATAAAGCATATGCACATCGGACTGCATTGCTTTTCCAAACAATAGCGAGGCGATTGCAAAACTTTTTGAGCCCTTGGCGATCGTCTGCGCGCCGTGTGACGCAAGCGCGCTTTCGTTGAGTTGCATACTTGTCACTGCGCAGCTTTCGGAGATGCAAAAACGTCTTCAAGCATGAGTCCGGCTGTCGCTTTGGCGGAACCCACAACTCCAGGAACGCCTGCTCCCGGATGAGTTCCAGCGCCAACAAAATAGAGATTAGGAATCTTGTCATCACGGTTGTGGATACGGAAAAATGCTGACTGGGTCAGAATAGGCTCAATTGAAAAGGCAGACCCGGCATGTGCGTTCAAGTGGGTTTCAAAGTCAGCAGGCGTGAAGATATGGCTTGTCACCAGATCAGCACGCAGATCCGGAATGTAACGCTTCTCCAGATAGTCAAAGATTCGATCCCGGTATTTCGGTCCCTCAGCTGACCAATCGATATCTGCCTTTTCCAGATTTGGCACGGGCGCAAGTGCATAAAATGCAGAACACCCTTCAGGAGCCAGCTTCGGGTCGGTTTTTGTCGGCATGTGCAGATAAAGTGAAAAATCATCAGGCAGGTCAGGACCAGAAAAAATTTCTGAAATCAACTCCCTATACCTTGGCCCGAATAATATTGAATGATGCGCCAAGTGTTTATGTTTGTGGTTATTTTTCAGTCCGAAATACGCCACAAACAATGAGTTTGAAAATCGTTTCTTTTTTAGAGATCGCCCTTTTGACTGACCGCGCCTGTCATTCCGCAGTAATGTATCGTAGGTATGGACGATATCAGCGTTCGACGCGATCATATCAAAACGTTCACGGACGCCATTTTCCAAAATTATTTCTTCAACCCGGCCATCGTGCGTTGTGATTTCGTTTACTGGCGCGTTCAGGCGTATAACGCCACCCAGATCGCTAAAAAGCCTTGCCAGACCTGATACAAGGGCGCCGGTCCCGCCACGTGGAAACCAGACGCCCCACTTGCGTTCAAGCGCATGTATCAATGCGTAGATTGACGATGTTTTGAATGGATCGCCCCCCACTAGCAACGTGTGAAAGCTAAACGCCTGACGCAATTGCGGGTCTTTGATAAAATCAGACAATCTACCGTAAACGCTCCGGAAACTTTGCAACTGTGTCAGTTGCGGCGCCACACGCACCATGGACCAGAAATTCAAAAACGGGACGGCGCCAAGCTTTTCATAGCCTTCACGGAATACGGCTTCCGAAAACTCGTAGAATTTTTTGTAGCCCTCAAGATCGTCAGGGTTCTTCTGTTCTATTTGGTCATAAAGGCGCGTTTCATCGCTGCAGTAATCAAACGAGTAACCATCCTCCCAGCACAGCCGGTAAAATGGATCGACATTGATCATCTCGACGTAGTCAGACAGTTTCCGGCCCGATAGCGCGAATAATTCTTCCAGCGCTGAAGGATCGGTGATGACCGTGGGACCTGCATCAAACGTGAAGCCGTCTTTGCGAAACACATAAGCTCGTCCGCCTGGCATGTCGCGTTTTTCATAGAGCGTTGTTTGCACTCCTGCCGACTGCAAGCGGATCGCCAGCGCCAGACCGCCAAATCCTGAACCAATCACTGCGGCCTTTTTCATGGACTCACTCTTTTTGTTTCGGTTTCAAACACGCTTGATTCACTCAACACTTTAATCGCACTAGAGATAGGTACGGGAGGTTTGCCTGCAAGGACGCGCAATTTATCGGACACGGTCGACCCTCCTGCATAAAACCTCTCTATCAGACCTTGCGGAAGCTTATAAAATCTCTCGAGTACTCGATAGCGCTGGTCTGGCGCGGCCGCGCGGAAAAGCATTCGCGATAAAAGGCGATAAAACGAACGTTTACGCCACATTTCCAGCGAGAACGTCTTTGTCAGCTCATAAAGCGATGTTGCAGACAGATCCTTCGCGTGTGCGATCTTAAGCGCGAGGGCCGCCGCATCCGGTAAGGAATACCCGGTCAATGGGTGAAAAAGCCCTGCGCGCATACCAGCGCGTGGAACTAGGCCCGCAAGGTCCGGCCCAGGTTCATTCCAGAACCCTTCAATATCGCCAGCAAGGGCTATCGGCAGGACCCCTTTTTCTTCGCGCAGGATATTTTTAATCCTCCAACCATTGGTTTGCGCATAGTCTGTAATGGCTTGGCGCAAATCTTTTTCGGCGAGGCTTGGCCCGTCTGAATATCGTGTGTCTTCTATCAGCGCGGTGCTCTCATCAAACGGCAAAACGTATAAAAAGCGATAGCCATCAACCTGCGGCACTGTCGCATCCATGATGATCGGACAGTCAAGCCGATGCGGTGTTGTTAGCTCAACCACTTGTCCGATAAATTTCTGGTAGCCAAGCTGTATATGAGCGCTTCGTTGACCTCCTCTGCAATCAATGACTGCATCTGCGTCCAGGTCATTCCCATCCTGAAACCCGACACGTTGTGGCAAAACCATGGTGACAGCACGATTTAACTCAACGCAGCCCTTTAGGGATTCCATTATCACCGTATGAAACTTTTCTGACGTGATCGAATTATACTGTGTGGATAGCTGCCTTGAATGCGCCGGAAACCGGACCTGCTGTTCACGCCATAGATAGCTGATTAGCGGTTTAACAAGAGCATGCCCCTCATCACTAAGATCGGGACCATGGAAAGACCAAGTATGGGCGCCGCCAAGCTTGCTGCCAGCCTCTATTAACTTGATGTTGATTTCAGGCCGGGCTTTCCGCAATGCCAGCGCCACTAGACCGCCCGCCAGTCCGCCGCCGACTATTGCAATATTCGTTTGTGACATGAACTCCCGATCTCGCGTCATGCTGGCAACTATGGCAGATTAGCAGATTATGGACGATCATAGCGCATGAATTTCTTCAATATCGATACGCTTGGCGGATTCGCCGCAACGTATGGTGCTTTGACTGTGCTCATCTGGGCTCGTTATTTTGTCATTGCGGGGCTTTTTTACTGGTTGCTATGGGGGCGACCCGAGGAAAAAGTTCATGCGGTGCGATTGTCGGAGAAACGACCAACGCGGGACACTGTAGCTTTCGAAATCAAGATGTCGCTGTTGTCGTCCTTGATTTATGCTGCGCCCGGAACGGTCGTTATCGAAGCGTACAAAGCGGGCGGCACACAAATCTACACCAATATAGATTCTGTGTTTGCGTGGGCTTGGATACCATTCTCAATATTAATTTATCTTGTAATTCACGACACGTACTTCTATTGGACCCACCGCGCGATGCATGATCCCAAACTGTTTCGCGCCGTGCACCTCGCGCATCATCGGTCCCGACACCCAACACCGTGGGCGGGATTTTCCTTTCACCCATGGGAATCAATCATTAGTGCATGGCCGCTGCCGTTGGCGACTTTCTTTATTCCGATACATATCGGCGCTGTCGCTTTCCTGCTTGTGGTAATGACCGTCGCGGCAATTACCAATCACGCCGGCTGGGAAATCCTGCCTCAAAAACTTGTTCGCAGCGCCGTGGGAAAGCATATTATTTCCGCCACACACCACAACCTTCATCACACGGACTATAACGCCAACTATGGGCTTTACTTCCGTTTTTGGGACAAGGTCATGAAAACGGATAAAGGGCTGGCGAAAGCACAGCCAGCCAAGTCAGAAAGCGTTTAGAAATAAAGTTGAAGGCTCTCCGAGACGTTAGTTAATTCCGCCGAGAATAACGTGTTGAACAGCAGCGTATGAGGTTAATGCAGCCGCCCGGTTCACGCCCATCTGATGCACAAAATTCGGCACTGTTACATTTACGTCTACTTGTGTTTTGATGACTTGATTATCAAGCGTGTTGTTCAACACTGTCAAAATCCCTTGTGTGCCAACCCGTTGAATAACTTCCGGATCAGTCACCTGGGCAAGAGTAGCAGACATGCTTGACTCGCTTTGCCCAGTTTGCGGGGTCGGTGTTTTTGTTTCCACGCTATATTGGCTGTAGATTTCGCCCCCATCAAAATTATTAGAGTTACCGCCAGATGGTGCAGAATTATCGGCAACAGTGATTGTTTCCTGTCCGCCTGATGGTGATGGATCGTTCTGGGGCTTTGGATTGGCTCCGTAGGCCATTCCATCATTGATGCTTGTGGTTGGGGTGTTGTTCACTGGCGTGCTGGTTTGAGCAGAACCGCCAGATGCAGAAGCTACAGTCGTAGTATCAGTGGCTCCAGTACTTGGCGCCGTGTTTGTTGCCGGCACTGTATTTTCAACAACCGTGATTACGCCAGCGTCGGTAGGAAGTTGTGTTGTCGGTGCAGTTTGATTCGAAACAGTCTGACTAGGTTCTGGTGTCGCAGCCACAGTTGCTGGTGCAGGCGCATTTGGCGTTGGCTGCGTTGTTGTTGGCGTTACCGTTGTTGTTACTACTGGTGGTTGGCTGGGGGTATTAGTCGTTGCTGCTTGCTGCGTGGAGGAAGCAGCAGGCTGAGGATTATTAGCCGGTGGCGGCGTTGATTGGGTACTATTTGATCCGGTTGTTGCCGGGGCGGACTGTTGACCTGCACCGGCAGAAGGACCGTCATTGCCAAATACGCCGCCTGGACCGAATACGCCGCCATCATCAATTGGCCCGCCATCGTCACCAAAAACGCCGCCTTCGCCAAAAGGACCGCCATCATCGCCAAAAACGCTGCCGCTATCGCCAAAGGGACCGTTTGGAAGCGGATTGATGCTCGGGGGCGTTACGGTCACGCCGATATTGAAAACAAATCCGCCAACCTGAAACCCGCCGCGTGCTTCGCTCAATTCTGTAGAAGAAAGCGGTGCTTCATTTAATTCCAGAAGATCACCGGAGAATAAATCATCCTCAACGGCGTCCATCGTTTCAGCCATAGCAGTGTTAAATGCTGCCAGACTGATTGCTCCTGTAATCGAAAATGTTTTTTTCAAATTCATCATTATGGGCTCTCCACGAGCGTTCCAATAGAAATTCCAGAAAAAGACGGGCGGGTTTGATGTAAATGAAGCGATTGCAACGATTCATCATCCCTGGCCCGGTCGTATGGTGAGGTTGGCGTCAAACGCCAGTCAGCAACACGGTTGAAGTTGGCCTTACCGACCAGCACTTCCGACCGGATAAACAGGATCGTTCCATCCCAACGCTCTTCAAAAATGTGGCGCGGCATCGAAGTGACGCCCGTTGATGGATCACCGACGAGTACGACGCGGTCCGTAATTCCTTTGACCACGACAAAGTGCTTGTAGCCGCGGACATCGACCAATGCGATTCCGGGAACGCCGATTTCCTGGACCCTGTCGAGCGTCAGGCTGAAACCATCTGCTTTAAGATTGATGCTTTCAAGATACCGTTTCATCTCAAGCAGGGAAAACCCCAACTCCCGGATACGGTTCTGGTCGCCAACATCCCACATAGCCTGGAACGCATCCGTTTCCGTCGTGGGACGTTGATAGTGGTGTGTCAGCAACGTTGCGAGCGCTGCCGAACCGCAACTGAAATCATATTGCTGGCGTACAACAGTCGAAAATTTTCGCTCCACCATGCTGGCGACTTTAATGCGCGCCATGGCGCCGCCAGAATTCACAAGAAGGTCGCTAGCAAGTGCAGGCGTAGGCGCGCCTAGAGAAGCTGCGAAACAAGCCGAAATCAGCGGCGCCGCCAAAAGACTGCGCCAGCCGTACCGGTTGGGTTTATTTCGCGCTGTCTCCCCCATGCGTGTCCTTTACTGAGGCCCTGCCGCGCCAAGGAAAATGTTTACGTTGACGACGCTTTGCATAACGACGCCATTGCCTGTGTTGTTGAAAACGGTCGTGATGCCGCCATTGTCGCTAATCATGTTGTTAGCGATTTGACCGTTGGTGGAATTGTTTGTCGTCACGCCTTCAACAGTGCCGGTATTTTCACCGACATTAGCGCCTAAATTGGCGATATCTATCGCAGTTTGGGAACCACCTGACGCAGACGCCATTGCGGTTTCATCAAGAGAGGCGAGATCACCAAAAATATCAGTTTGAAGCTCGGCGGGCGCAGACATCATGTGAGACGCTAACTGCTCTTCGCGCGTTGCGTCGTCAATTGTCGGATCAGCTGCGATAAGAACGGGAGTAATAAAAAACCCCCACGCGCTCATACCCATTTCAGTCCCCCTAACTCAGTTTGTAACAGCGCCAATACACGCGCCCCACAAACCATCTTTACTAAATTACTCATCAAACCCTGATTCAGAAAGTTATCGTTTGTTAATAACGGCGCTGCAGGAAACCCTGCAGCGCCGCCGGTAAAAGAACCGTACTAGTTGTTGTTCACAGTACCGATATTCACGTTCTGCGAGTTCGAGAACGTGCCGTTGCCGGTATTGCTGTTGTTGATGGTCAAGCCACGGTTGTTGTTCATCGTCTGGTTGTTGATGTTGCCTGTTGAGACAGGGCCAGAACCAGGGATGGTACCCATGTTGACGTTGCTGACAGAAGAAGACAGCTCAGTTGAGTTCAGCTGAACATCACCGATCCGCAACTCAAGCGTAACGTTGTTTGAATCGTTGACCGAGTTGTCTGAGTTGTTCGAGTTGTCAGAGTTGTCGATCGTGACAGAACCGCTGTCGTTAGCAACAGCACCGCCGTCGCCGGTCGAGTTGTTGTCGGAAGCATCGATTTCAACGTTGACGTCAGTGTTGCCTGAGTCGTTGATCGAGTTATCCGAGTTATCGGAGTTATCCGAATTGTCGGAGCTATCCGAAGAAATAGCGACCGAGCCGTCATTGGCCGATGCGCCATTGTCGCCGGAAGATGCTTCGTCACTAGCGTCAACTGCAATGTCGGTATTGCCCGAATCATTGATCGAGTTGTCCGAGTTGTCCGAGTTGTCTGAATTGTCTGAGTTATCAGAGTTGTCGGAGTTGTCGGAGTTGTCGATTGACGAACCGTTATTCGCAGAACCGTTGTCGGCGCTGGAATTGTCGTTTCCGCTGTCATTGACATCCAGATCGAGAACATCGCTGTCCTCGCCAGTGAACGCTTCGACGTTGTTCGAGTCGTTCGTAGAGTTGTCGGAATTGTCCGAGTTATCTGAATTGTCGTTTGCAGTAACGGCTACAGAGCCGTCGTTTGCAGCAGATGACTGGTTGTCAGCAGCGTTGTTGTCGCTGGCGTCAACCGCAACGTCGGTGTTACCCGAATCGCTGATGTTGCCCGAATCGTTGATCGAGTTATCAGAGTTATCGGAGTTGTCCGAATTGTCGTTGCCCGAATCCTGAATGTTCAGGTCCGTGTTACCCGAGTCGTTGATCGAGTTATCGGAGTTGTCCGAGTTGTCCGAGTTGTCGTTGCCGCTGTCGGAAACGTCAAGATCGAGCACATCAGAGTCGTCGCCCGTGAAAGCTTCGGTGTTGCCCGAATCATTCGTGGAGCTGTCCGAATTGTCATTTGAAGTAACAGCTACAGAACCGTCGTTTGCGGTCGAGCCGTTATCGCCTGACGAGTTGTCGTCGCTAGCGTCGACAGCAAGGTCCAGATTACCCGAATCGTTGATCGAATTATCTGAGTTGTCGGAATTATCGGAGTTATCCGAGTTATCCGAGTTGTCATTGCCGCTGTCGGCTACGTCAACGTCGAGAACATCGCTGTCGTCGCCTGTGAAGGCGTCAACATCGGCATTGCCGGAGTCGTTGATCGAATTATCGGAATTGTCCGAGTTGTCCGAATTGTCGTTGCCGTTGTCCTGAACGTCTACATCGAGACCGTCATTGTCTGATCCGTCGCCAGAGAAAGCGTCGACATCAGCATTGCCGGAGTCGTTGATGGAGTTGTCAGAGTTATCAGAGTTGTCGGAATTGTCCGAATTGTCTGAGTTGTCGTTGCCAGAATCGTCAACATCAATAACGTCGCTGTCGTCGCCTGTGAAGGCGTCTACATCGGCGTTGTTCGAGTCATTCGTCGAATTGTCGGAATTATCCGAGTTGTCCGAATTATCGTTGTTGTTGTCCTGAATGTCAGCGTCGATGCCGTCAGCATCGTCACCCTGGAACGCATCAACGTCAGCATTACCCGAGTCATTGACCGAGTTGTCTGAGTTGTTCGAGCTGTCGTTGTTGCTGTTGGATGTATTGTCGTTCAGGTTGTTGCTGAGAATGTCAGCATCAACAACGTCGTCGTCAGTCGTGTTGGACTGATCGCCGTCGCCGGTCTCCTGATCGCCAATGCCAGACTCGGAAGGTTGCGCCCATGCACTACCTGCCGAAACGAGCAACGCAGAAGCTGCGATCGTTGTTAAAAGCTTCAATTTCACTTGTCGTCTCCCACTTTGAGTTTCAACTAACAATGTGCGTCCCGCCCTCTCCGGTACTCCTTGGAGTAGAGCGCGATCACACAGCTGGGAGTACGTGTCCCCCCCAACGCATTAACTATTTGCAACGACCGTGCCAGTCCGTGACGGCACACGAGCTCCAATGGTTAACATTCGGTAAATGCTGTCTTAGAGGCGCATATTCAGTACGGTTCAGGGGCAAAAACCATCTTTTTGCAACGCACAATTGTGTTCAGTCTGTCAGCCAAGTGTTGAGTCCGCTAGGCGCCCGCTTCGTTAATGCATCGATCAGGAGCAGGTGTTGGTAACACCTTGTTTGACCACCGCTTTGGATCAACCGGATACGTTGTCAGACGCCCAATTGCACCTGCTTCAATTCCGGCGTTTAATTCTGGCTTTAAGGTTGCAAGGTCTTGGGGAAATGGTGGTTTCAGGAACAGGTCAATGGGGGAAAATCAACTAGGCGGTGTATTGGGTCGATACCTGACAGCGATTGTTATCATCGCCGGCATCGCCTTGTTCATCAGTATTGAAACCGCGCGATATGCGGAAATTCGCCGCCTGCGTTCGGCAACGAATACCCTTCAGGAAGATATTCAACGCGCGAATGAAAAGGCGGACGCCGCGCTTTCAGCTATTATTTCGCCTGAAACGCTCTCTTCTGCGCAGTCTTCGGTCTATCTCATCGTCGTCAATGGATCAGCGCGTGGGACGGCTTTTGTCCTCGATAGAGACAAAGGCTTGCTGGTCACCGCAGCTCACGTCGCCAGCGAGTTGCCGCTGCAAGATGAAAACGCCTCAGTTTATATCCTTAACAGAAGCACGAAGGTTGCGATGAAAGTGCAAACCGTTCGGTTGCATGCTGGCTACGGTGCGTTTCGAACCCTGGTGGAGGATTATCAGCCTATCCGGAAAAACTCTTCCATCTATGCGCCTCAGGCAGCGCCTTTGCGCGATTTGGCCTTTGACGCTGCATTCATAACGGTCGATAGCGCCGATGCCGAGACTGGCGAAAATCTGTTGGGTCCAAACTTCAGTTTGGCGCCTGAAGACCATCTTCTCGGTCTTGAGCCAGGCGCGCCAATCGCCGTTATTGGTTATCCCTACGACACCCTTGATGACGGTTTTGCCCCCGATTCTGCGATTCCCAGAATTGAACGCGGGGTGATTTCCGCCATAACGCCGCCGCTCGATAATGTCGCCGAGGCCCAAAATCCGGTCACTGCGAATCTGATTATTCATCGCCTCTCTACGGCTGGCGGCAGCAGTGGAAGCCCGATCATCAATGCAGCAGGAGAAGTTATCGGCATTCACACGCACGGAATCGAATCGGCGAGTTCCAATGCTGATGGCGCGGCGCAACGCGCCGAAGTGATCCTGGACCTTTTCTCGTCAGATCGTGAAACTGACAGGCTAAACGAAGTTTTCTATCCGTCATGGCGGCGTCTTCTCTCCTATTGGGCCCGCGCGGAGGATAGTTTGCCGTGGTCGTTCTACATGGAGTACGCGCGACCGGACGAAACACCGCCGCCGCAAGTTCGTGAGTTCCAGATTGACAATTCGACGCCGTTCACTCGCGACTTAATCCGGCAGGACTTCGAACCGGAAACAGAAACAAAACGCGTTGAAGCCAGTGATATTGATCTCGCCAAGATCAGTGATGAAGACGGCGACACCGGGAAACTGCGAGAAAGTTCGAGCTTCTTGCTGAACGAAAAGGGCGAATATGCCGAGCTCTGGCGCAGTGTTGACCGTAGCAGAGAAAACGTACTGTTCGCTTTTGATTACTCGCTTCGCTCAAAGCGCGGTTATTGCCCACTGAAAACCTATTGGCGCAAAAAGGGCGAAACCCGGCTTCAAGCGACACCGTTTCGCGCCTCCTTTGAACTGCATCTTCCCCCCACCCAAGAAGCGAACACCGAAGAATATCATATTGTTATACAGCGCCCAGCGGGCTGCGATCCGATCAGTAAAGAGTTCTTTTTCGGCAGCATTTCGTGGACTGGCGCCGAAGATCCGCTGACCACTGCCTCGCTCTCATCTAACCAAACCTCTCGTAACGAGGATGCGAAACATGAGTTTTATTCGAGGGTTTCTGAGGTTCAGAGCAGAATTGGCAAATTTATCAAATGCTTGCCGCCGATAAATGACGCAACGTCAGGCTGCACGGCGCCTGAATATGTTGAATTGGCAAGCCGCGAAGACATGGCGCGCTACTTGCTCACTCAGTCTCAAAACGAAAACTAGAAGAAGGTTTTAAGCCGAACGCGTGTGCTCTCCCTTCGGGTACAATCCAAGGAAGAAAAAATGGCGAAAATAGCCGACTATTTTTGCTCAACAGCGGGATTCTTGTTGATTATTCCGGGCATTGTTCTAGCTTGCCCGAACGCAAAAGCGTTGTTGTGGTGTGGGAAAATACGTTGTCGCTGGTGGGCGGCGCGGGTGGCTGTGGGACCCGCCTCTTTTAGAGGCGAAAACTTAAGCCTGCTTTCCAAAATCCCGTTCTGCATTTGACGCGCCTGCATGCTTTGGGGGAAGCGAATGGACGATAACGATCACGACGGCCAAGGCCGAAATTCTACATTCGACAGCGAATTCCCGAATGCGGGTTTTTCCCATTCTGTCTATTCGCCGTCAGGAAACGGCTATTCGGACGCCCCCGGTTCCGGTGCGCGTCAATCGAGCTTTATCAACCTGAAAAAAGTGTCTTCCGAGCGAAAGAACCGGAACACCGCCCGGCGTCCGGAACCCGGCCCGATCATTGGATCGAGCGCCGCAGCCGAAAAGCTGCGCGAAACTATCGCTCTTTATGCCGACAATGACGCGCCGGTGCTAATCACCGGAGAGACGGGTGTCGGCAAGGAACTGGTTGCGCGCCACCTTCATACGCAAAGCCGACGCGGTTCAGATCCCTTTTCTCCTTTAAATGCTGGCGCAGTACCTGAAACCCTTGCCGCATCAGAACTGTTCGGCCACTCTCGAGGCGCATTTACAGGCGCTATCGCCGAACGCGAAGGGGCGATTTCGCTCGCGAATGGCGGTGTCTTGTTTCTCGACGAGATCGGTGAAATGCCGCTTTCGATTCAGACACACCTACTGCGCGTTCTGGAAGACGGCCTCGTCACAAAAGTCGGCGGAAAATCAGCGACAAAAACCGACTTCCGTTTGATTTCAGCGACGAACGTACCGTTAAGCCAGCATGTTCAGGAAAAGAAGTTTCGTCGCGACCTGTATTATCGAATCAATGTCCTGTCCATTGACGTGCCGCCGCTACGCGCCCGCGCACATGACGCGGCTGAAATCGCCGAATCGTTCGTCGCCAGCTACGCGAAGGCTCAAGACAGGAAGATTACGCTATCTCCGAAAGCTTCGGATAAGCTTCTTACCCACGCCTATCCAGGCAACGTTCGTGAATTACGTAACGTCCTCGCACGTGCTGTCGTACATGCCATTGATGGGAAAATTCTACCCGAGCATATCGTGTTCGATCATGACTGCAGTTCGGCGACTGTGGAAAATACTGTGTTCGATATCGACGATGCAAAGAACCTTGTAAGCCGTTTTGTCATGATGAGGGCATTGCATATAAGCGATGGAAACGTCACTAAGGCGGCCGCACTGACGGGCCGGTCTAGAGGCACGTTCCACACTTTGAAAAAAAGCATTAAAGGTGATGACTTCGACGCCGCTTACCATCAGGTTTGCATAGACGTAAAAGCGCTGATCGATGGATGCTAAACGCCCATGGGGGAGAATATGAAAGTAAAGTTGTTATGCAATGCAGCCGCTATCGTTTTTGCTGGAACGGTCGCTGGCTCAGCTTATGCAAATCAGGACCCTTCGGTTAGCGATACGCCGGCTGGCGGCACGCAAATCCTCCCCAAGCCGTCAGTTGAAGAAGATCTCGTCTATCTCAAAGATATCGTTGCTTTGCAGACAATCCGGCTCGATGAAGCCGAAGAGCTGATTGAAAAGCAAAATGCGTTGATCGAAGCGCAGGCACAGCAGTTACAAGCCCTGAATGCCGCAATGACGGCTATGGGCCAGTCCCCAGCTATGGCGGCGGCTGGAATGGGCGGTTCATATCGCGTTCAGTCCGGCGATACGCTTAGCGCGATTGCCCGCCGAAATAACACGACAGTCGCCGCACTTGCGGAAGCAAACAATCTGCGCGCGCCCTACCCTCTCCGCGTTGGCGATACGCTGGCCGTGCCGGGCGCAGCTCCTGTTGCACAAACCCGCGTTGCGGCGGCGCCATCGACGCCGCCTCAACAGGCGCCGGCAAAAACTGCAAACAACACTGCACAACAATCCAGCACTGCGCAAAGTCAGGCCCAATCGCAATCGTCAACGCCGCAACCGACCCGCGTTGCTAGCAACACGACGAGCGGCGGACAGAACAACGATCCACAAAATGAAGCGCTTCCCCAAGAAGTCGGCGTGCGCCCGGAAGACGAGAACGAACGTCCCTATCTGGCGATATTCTCTGACATTGGCGGCATTCTAACCCCCAAGGGCTCGCTATATCTCGAACCTGCTATCGATCACACAGTAACGTCAGACAATCGCTTCTTCTTCCAGGGAATTGAAATCGTCGACGCTGTCCTGATCGGCGCGATCGAGGCGACAGACAGTGACAGGCGTGCGCTGACGGAGAGCCTTGGTTTCCGTTATGGTCTGACCAACCGAATGGAAATTGACGGACGCTTTTCATACGTCTCTCGAAAAGACCGCGTAACCGGCGTCGCTATTGACGATACGACGGCCACGACCCGCGATATCGGCGGATATGGTTGGGGCGATGCTGAAATCGGCCTTCACTACCAGCTCAATAATGGCGTGAAGTTTCCATACACAGTTGCGAACGTCAGGGTAAAGGCGCCAACAGGCGAAGGTCCGTTTGAAGTCGATCGCAACCTTAATTCAGGCATCGAAACTGAATTGGCGGTCGGTTCCGGGTTCTGGACTGTTGAACCTAGCTTGACCTTTATCCTCGCGAGCGATCCTGCATCGCTTTATGCGAATATCGGATATCAGATGAACATGCCAACCTCACCTAACCAGGTGCTGGTTGATACATTCCCAGGCATGCAAGCAGGCACGACCCTAATACGGCAAACGTTGCAAGAGTTCGATCCTGGCGATGCTTTGCGAACGAGCATCGGCGTCGGGCTTTCGCTTAATGAGCGCTTGTCCCTGAACTTCGGTTATGACCAGAGCTATTTCTTCCGGTCCTCAACTGACTTTGAGTTTATTACAAGCGAGCCGGTTTTGTTGCCGGATGACGGCGATCCCGATACGCCGCGCGTGCAAGACCGCGACCCAATGACTAACGCCCTTATTTTTGAGGATCCGGTTACAACGCTGCGGCGGACACAAACATCGACTGCGACTGTCGGGTCATTCCTGTTTGGCGGCTCCTACGCTGTGAACGACAGCCTGCGAATCAACCTGAACGGCGCCATCGGCGCCACGGACGAGGCGCCAGATGCACGGATTTCAATTCGTGCGCAGTACCGCCTGTTCGATTAAAGCTTACTGTTTTCCACCCGCAAAATTGACGAGCGCTTCTATGCGCTTGTCAATTGGCGGGTGCGTGGCAAAGACACCGGCAAAGGGTTGCGTGTTTTCAACCATCATTTGTTGAATGTCGTTTGGCGCATCGATCCGGGCGCGGCCTGAAATCTTCTTCAATGCTGAGATCATGGCGTTCGGATTACGGGTTAGTTCCACTGCTCCCGCATCGGCAAGATATTCACGCCGTTGAGACAGTGCAAACCTGATCACCAAAGCCAATAAGTAAGCAATGACAATCATTGCGATGGCAATCAGAATGAGAACCCCGCCGCCCCGGCTATCGCCATTTCGCGATCGCGTGTGCCCGCCGACACGCAAGCCCGTACGGAACATATTGCGAAAGAGGAGTTCTCCGAAGAATGAGAAAATACCGACGAATATAACCGCAATAATCAATAAACGTACGTCCCGGTTCATGATGTGCGTCAACTCATGCGCCAGCACTGCTTCAAGCTCATCTCTGTCCAGAGTTTCAATCAGACCACGCGTAACGGTCACTTTGTATGTTTTATCGCTGACGCCACTCGCAAACGCATTCAGTGATGGCGATTCGATGATATTGAGTTTTGGCGTTGCGAGACCCCGCGAGATGCATAAATTCTCGAGAAGATTATAAAGCTCAGGCGCTTCTTTGCGTGACAAACCCTTTGCGCCGACTGACGCCTCGATAATTTTCTGATGGAACATCCAGGCGAAAAAAAACCATAGCCCCGCCCCTAAAAACGCGAATGGCCAGATGCGGCTCAAGTGTTCAATCGCGAGGGTCAGTCCCTCGCCAACCCCATTCACCGGTTCCACCAAGCCGACATAGCCGACCGACAACCCAAAACTTAATAGCAGCAACAGCACCGGAAACCCGGCAAGCAACAGGATGGATTTCAGATTGTTGTTCCAGATATGGGTTTGCAGGCCGAACGCGCCCATCATCTACGCCTCACTGAAAGCGTATTGGCTTGCAGCCTTAACATGCAAAGCCGTGGTGTCGAAAACGGGGATATCACAATGGTCTGCGCTTAAAATCATACATAGTTCAGTGCAGCCAAGAATGACACTGTCAGCGCCAGAGTTAGCAATGATTTCCAACAACGCCGCACGTGAAGCACTTCGCACCACGCCATTGACAAGTTCATCCAGGATTATCCGGCCCACTTCAAGTTGCTGCGCTTCTGTAGGAACCAGCACGTTCCCGGCATATCTTTTTGTAAGCTCGCTGCGATAGTGCGCCTCTCCCATCACGACCGGGGTGCCCATAAGCAAGGGCTTGTTTACGCCAGCACGCGTCATTGCTTCTCCCAGCGCATCGAGCATGTGTAGAACCGGCAAGCCCGTTCTTTCGGCCACCGCTTCAGCTGCTATGTGCGTGGTGTTCGAGCTGATGACGATCGCTTGAACGCCGGCGGCAGCGAGCCTTTCAGCTCCGGCTACGACCTCTGCCGTGAAAGCATTCCAATCACGCGCATTGTAATGCTTGATCATGACGCCATAGTCGAGGGCATAAATCATCAGGTTGGCTGAATGCTCACCACCCAGTTTTTCTCGTGCAGCTTCATTCAGCAAGCGATAATATAGAGCTGTCGATTCCGGACTTACGCCGCCAATAACGCCAAGCATTTTCATCTCGAACGCCATATCATGGAAGCATTCCTCTGCAAGTCGCAAAAAGCTTCCAGCGCGCAACCAGCCTTAAAACTTGACTTCGGGCGCTGCTTCAACCTCAGCCCGGCTGCTTTCGGGAATTTCGAAATATTCCTTCTCGCTGAAACTCCCAAGTGGCGCTACGAGATTTCCCGGCACCTGTTTGATGGATGTGTTATATTCCTGAACAGCATTATTAAAGAACCGGCGCGCAGCGGCGATTTTATTTTCGACATCGGAAAGCTCACGCTGCAATTCCATAAAGTTTTCATTTGCCTTTAAGTCCGGATAAGCTTCGGCGAGTGCGAAAAGCTTGCCGAGGGCTGCGCCCAACATACCCTCAGCCTGACCTTGCGCCGCAGGACCACTCGCCGCTTGCGCAGCGTTTCGCGCCGTAATCACTGCATCCAGCGTTTCTTTTTCGTGGCTGGCGTAGCCTTTTACCGTCTCGACAAGATTGGGAATAAGGTCATGCCGCTGCCGCAACTGGACGTCCACATCGGCGAAAGCCTGTTCCGTGCGCTGAGAAAGCGCGACGATCCGGTTGTAAATTGTAATGACGAATATCGCCAGAACAACGATGATGCCGATAGTAATCAAAAAGCCAGACATGCCGTCTCCTGTTCAAAAGATAGCGCCGCTGGTGCAACTTTCCGGCGCAGACGGTGTTTATATAGGCGTTTGCCGCAAAGCGGCAATGTTGATCAACCGGTTGTTTTCAGGCTCTTTTCTCATCTATTAACGTTTACAAAATATGACCCGCCTGGCACACATTTCCGATATCCATTTCGGCGCCGTCGACCCTGCCGCCGTCGAGGCGCTGGCCGTGCATATTAACGCCGCTGGCATAGACGGGCTCGTTGTTACAGGCGATCTGACACAGGCTGGACGCAAAGATGAATTCCGCCAGGCCGCAGCATATCTGGACCGCTTTGACGTTCCCGCGCTTGTCGTGCCGGGCAATCATGACACGCCTGTTTACAATCTCGGACGTCGATTTGTTGACCCTTGGGGGCGTTACCGGCAGCATATTCATTCGGAACTCAACCCAGCCATAAACATCGGTGAAGCATTCGTGATCGGGTTGAATTCCGCACGACGCGCAAACCTGACTTTTGACTGGTCTCTTGGCCGACTGTCTTCTCGACAACTTGACGACGCGACCAAACGTCTGCGGAGTTCCAGCCATTCCAAGCTAAAACTGGTTGCCTTTCACCATCCTGTGCTGCCAGGTCCGGGTCGCGCGGGCATGGCGGTCATCAATCAACCCGCACGAGCCCTAAGCAGGTTCGCCGAAGCCGGGGCGGACGTACTTTTAACCGGTCACGCGCATGTGGCGCGCGCAGAGCTTTACAAAAAAGCCCAAAACCCGCTGATTGTGACGGCGGCTGGAACTGCGACGTCAACAAGACTGCGCGGCGAAGCGCCATCCTATAATTTATTATCATGGGATGGCAGGGAACTTTCTGTGTCCATTCATCGTTTGAGTCAGAACGGTTATGAACAAGATAGTACAAAAACATTCACACGAAAAAATAATTCCTGGAGTTGAGTGAAATTTCATGAAAGCCTTGCTTGTTATCAACGAAAAATCCGGCGGCGTGCTGAGCTGCGGTGCAGACCATATCGTAAGCCTTGCCGAAAGAACCGTGGAAACCATTGACGACGCGTCGCTTGAAATCGTCGCCGGCGACTATGCGATCATTGCGGATGAGGTAGAAAAAGCCTCCGACGCAGATACGATTATATGCGCAGGCGGTGATGGAACACAGGCGAATATCGCAGCAAAGCTCCTTTACGACCGACGCGCGCTTTTGCCATTGCCATGCGGCACAATGAACCTTTTGAGTCGAGATCTCGGCTACTCTCTCGATCTGGAAGAGGCGTTGCTGGAAGGTTTTACTTCGCAATCATCTACTATTGATGTCGGCCAGATCGGCGATCGCATTTTTTTAAACAATGTCGTCTTTGGCGCTTATGCAGCGCTTGCCGATGCACGCGAAGAATTGCGCGACGTCGACACGTTGGATGATTTAAGCTTTGGTGTGGTGGAGGCTGCGCATGCGCTGGTTAATGCTGACGCAATTGAGTACCAGATTATAATTGATGATGAAGGTTTCAGTTATAAGACAAATACGGTTGTTGTTTCCAACAATGAAATATCGGGTTCCGATAATTTTATCCCCTACCGAACCCGGCTCGATCAAGGCCACCTCTACACGTATCTTAGCGATGCAAGAAATGGTGCAGAGTTCACATCAACCTTGTATTCATTTTTAAGAGGTGAGCACGAGGCCTCCGACAGGATCGACATAAGGCAAAGCACTACATTCCAGATTTCAGCAGACACGGACAATTTCAGCTATACAGTTGACGGTGACCCTGTCGAAACATCTGAACCTGTGAAAATTAAGATGTTGGCCGGCGCATTAAAGGTAAAGGCGCCGACACAATGACCACCGCTTCTATTGCGCGGTAATGCCGCCGTCGATCTTGAACTCTGCAGCAGTGATATAGCGGGACTCATCCGAAGCAAGGTATAAGATAGCGTATCCGACATCCTCCGGCTCGGCGAGCCGTTTCCAAGGTATCTGCTGCACCAGTCTTTTCTCCCCTTCATCGCCGCCGCCGCCAAGCTGAATCAACGGGTCAATAATTGGCGTCCGCGTGAAAACCGGATGCACGGAATTACAACGAATGTCATAGCCGGACCGTGCGCAATGCAATGCAATAGACTTGCTCATCATCCAAACGGCCGCTTTCGCCGCGTTGTAGGACAGCATCATGCCATCCGCGATCAATCCGGCTACTGAAGAGATATTGATGATTGATGCTGGCTGGCTCTTTTTGAGGTATGGCATGGCAAGCTGCGTGCCAATGAAGATTGAATCAACATCGATCTCTTGTGTTCGCCGCCAGTTTTCGTAAGTTTCCGTCTCAATACTACCGGCCGTGCCGATACCCGCATTATTAATCAGAACGTCAATGCCGCCTAGAAAATCTGCTGCGGCGCCGAGGGCGCTTTCCCAGTCTTCCTTGCTGGTGACGTCGTGTTTTAAGGCCAGCGTAGAGTTGTCATGAGTTTGATTAATAGCTGTGGCGGTTTCTTCTGCACCGTCAAGGTTCACGTCAGTAAGAACAACCCGTGCACCCTCATTGGCAAGCATGCGCCCAAAACAGGCGCCGAGCCCTTGCGCTCCACCTGTGATGAAAACTTTTTTTCCCTGGACACGTCCCATGGCGCCGCTCCTCCTTTTTGATGGAGCCTATCCCATAGGGCGCTGAGCGCCCACCGCTTTATACAGCGGCAAACGCCTCAGCCTTCGTTCTGAATCTGATTAACCGCTTCCGCCAGATATTCATCCATCTGGCGACGGATCTGGTGGTCGGATTGCTCTACACCTGCGCTATCGAAATCCTGCCGGATTTTCCGGAAGACGTCTTCGTCGCCAGCTTCCTCAAAATCCGCCTTGATGACCTCTTTTGCGTAGGCTTCTGCTTCAGCGCCAGTCTTGCCAAGAAGTTCCGCAGCCCAAACGCCCAAAAGCTTGTTACGGCGCGCCTCGGCCTTGAATTTCAGCTCAGCGTCATGGGCGAATTTCTTCTCAAATTTGTCTTCGCGGTCGTCAAAAGTCGTCATCGAACAGTGTCTCCAAACTCGGGGGGCTGCAAACCTATTTCTGGTACTTATATCCGCTCCCGTCCATGTGCAACGAGGCTGCGTGAAATGACCGGGACAAGGGCTTTTCAACCTTTCCGCAAAAGCGTAAACCCCGCGCTTCTCTCGCTGCGTAAGCCATGGTAGCTGGACTCATTGAGATTGGCATGAGACGCGCTCCATCACGACCCGTCAGGTGGGGGATTACTGGCGATTTCGCCACTAAGGCACTGAAAGGATTAATGAATGGCCCGCCGTAAGCAAATATATGAAGGCAAGGCGAAAATCCTCTTTGAAGGGCCTGAACCCGGCACTATCATCCAGTATTTCAAAGACGACGCGACGGCTTTCAACAATCAGAAGAAGGCCGTGCTTGAGGGCAAGGGCGTTCTCAACAACCGCATCTCCGAATTCATTATGACCGGGCTGGAGCGTATTGGCGTGCCGACCCATTTCATCAAGCGCCTGAACATGCGCGAGCAGCTTGTCCGCCATGTGGAGATCGTGCCGCTGGAAGTGGTGGTGCGCAATGTGGCCGCCGGCAGCATATCAAAAAGGCTCGGGATCGAAGACGGGACGGCCCTGCCGCGCTCCGTTATCGAATTTTATTTCAAGAATGACGACCTCGGAGACCCGCTCGTCTCAGAAGAACACATTACGGCTTTCAACTGGGCGAACCCGCAGGAAATTGATGACATGATGGCTCTCGCCCTGCGCATTAACGACTTTTTGTCGGGCTTGTTTGCCGGTGTCGGCATCAAGCTGATCGATTTTAAAGTTGAGTTCGGCCGACAGTACGAGGGCGACATGATGCGCCTCATCGTCGCCGACGAGATCAGCCCGGACAGTTGCCGTTTATGGGATATGGAAACCGGCGATATCATGGACAAGGACCGATTCCGGAAAGACCTCGGCGACGTCACCGACGCTTATCGTGAAGTGGCGCGACGCCTTGGCGTGCTTCGTGAAAACGAAAGCTCCGGCCAGACTGGTCCTGTGCTGGTCAGCGACAACGAAAAATAATCAGTCCGTCATCGCATCGAGCGTCAGGTCGATCAGCACGCGCATTTCATCCCATGTCACGTTCACCGCCGCGTATTCCTCAGGCGTATCGTAGGGCGTCGGCGCGGTTTTATGCGCAAAGACCAAATCGACCGCCGGCAATACTACGATATACTGTCCAAAATGGCCGCGCGCCGCATAGCCGCCATAAAATTCTGGCGGGAAGTGTTCAGGATCGAAAATCCACCACATGTAGCCATAGGCAAACCCGCTATCACGATAGTTTTCAGGGTTCATTTCAGCGTTTGGCGTGGCGATGGAAACGCTTTCGCGCACCCAGTTTTCAGTAATGATTTTCTCGCCGTTCCACTCGCCATTGCGCAGCATCAACAGGCCTAAACGCGCGACGTCACGCGCTGACAGATAGAAATGATAGGCGGCAAATTTTGAGTGTTCGAGGTTACCGGTCTTTCCATTTTCCTGATGCAACTGAAGATCGTAATCTTGCATCTGCAATGGTCCGGCGAATTGCTCCTCAAAAGCTTCGTAGATGTCTTTGCCGACAAGTTCTTCGAAAATACCGCCCGCAGCGTTAAAGTCCCAATTGTTGTACCAGTAATAGGTTCCGGGCGCATGATCGCCGCGTTGAGGGCCTTCCGCTGTCACACCGCTAAAATTTGACGCCGGGTGGTATATTCCCGACCGCGCCGTGATCAGATCGCGCAACGTCGCTGATTTTTCTGTTTCTGTCAGACCTTGAACATCATCAACGCCGAGTTCCGCCAGCGTTTTGCGGATGTCGATCTCGCCACTTTCGACATATTTTCCCATCAGCATGGTCAGGATGCTTTTGCGAACAGAAGCGAGATAGGTTCCTTCAGTCTGCGTTACGTCGCCATAGGAAAAGGCTATCTTCCCATCCTTAACGACAACCATGGAGTGAGTAGTCCCATCAGCGACCGCGGCTTCAAGCGCCGCATATTTTTCCGGATCAAAGCCTGCCGCTACCGGGCTTTCATAGGCAGACCAGGTCGCGCCTGGCAGCGCCGATTCGGTTTTTTCCGCACCGCAAGCCGCCAGCCACAACAGCCCCAGAAAACCAAATGCTGCTTTAAAAGAAATAGTCATGCCCCCTCCTCTTTTCTATTTCCGAAAACGTAGCCTGTGTTTGACTGCCACAGCAAGCAAGCTGCTTGCCTGAAGCCGCACAAGGGCGTATGGCGGTCCATAGATTCTCCCGGATTATGGACCAATTCATGAAGGCTAAAATCACCATCACTCTGAAAAATGGCGTTCTAGACCCACAAGGCGCGGCTATAGAAAACGCCCTCGCCAGCCTCGGATTTGAGGGCGCTGATAGTGTCCGACAGGGCAAGGTGATCGAGATGAAGCTGTCGGAAACGGATGAGATCGCCGCGCGCGCCAAGGCAGAAGAGATGTGCAAAAAACTTCTCGCCAATCCGGTGATGGAAAATTACGCCATAGAAATTCTTGCTTGACGGACGACAAAGGCATGGTGGCCGGGGAACCTCATTACATTCGCGAATACCGGCGAATGATCAGTTCACTTCGCAAAAGAAGTGCGAACGAAGAAGAAGTGATGGAGCGCGCTGTTGGCGGCGCCTACGAGAAAACCGGTGCTGTACAAGCGGCGCTGATCGACGAACTTATCCCTGAAAGGCCTATCCATATTATTGACGTTGGGTGCGGGTCAGGCCGCCTTGCCTATGCCCTACGAGGGCAGAAACGCATCGCCTATTCAGGGTTCGATATAATGGCGGACCTGGTTGAGTACGCAAAAAGCAAATGCGGACGATCGGACTGGCGGCTTGAAACCATCAGCACGTTGCAACTTCCCGTTCCAAATGCCTGCGCAGACATGGTCGTTTTCATGTCGGTCTTTACGCATCTCAAGCCTGGGGAGATAAAAATCTATATCAAGGAAGCATTACGCGTCCTCAAGCCAGGCGGTCTCGTTGTCGCTTCTTATCTTGACCCGAATGAACCGCGTCACACTAAAGGCTGGCTACCCGCGCCTTTACAGCTGCTCGCCCGGCTCCTCGGCCGCGATGTCATGCTGACCCGGACCAGCCAGAAAATGCTGGCTGAGTGGCTGACAGACGGCGGCTTCGTTATTGAACGCGCTATCGACGACGGATCATTCGGACAGCATGTGCTCATCGCCAGCAAAAGCGGCGGACAGATTGCAACTGCCGACGGCTCAAGCTACGAGAATTGAAATGAAATCAGCCGTTATTGTCTTTCCCGCTTCGAACTGCGACCGCGATATCGCCGTGGCGCTGGAACAGGCCACGGGTAAGAAACCGGCCATGGTCTGGCATGGCGATACGGACCTGCCTGATGCTGACTTCTACGCCCTGCCCGGCGGGTTTTCATATGGCGATTATCTGCGCGCGGGGGCAATGGCGGCGAAATCGCCGATCATGCGTGCGGTCATCGACAAGGCTAAAGCAGGCGCGCCGCTGATTGGCGTTTGCAACGGGTTTCAGATCTTGTGCGAGACGGGGCTGTTGCCAGGCGTCCTTTTGCGCAACGCCAATCTAGATTTCGTTTGCCGCACGGTGACGTTGAAAGTGGAAAACACGCAATCAATGTTTACTTCGGGCTATGAGAAAGGCGATTACGTTAACTTCCCTGTCGCCCATCATGACGGCAACTACTTCGCCGATGATGAAACCCTCGACACACTTGAGGCTGAGGGCCGCGTGGCGCTGCGTTATGTAGACAATCCCAACGGCTCGGCGCGCAATATCGCCGGCCTTATCAGCGATGGCGGCAACGTCATGGGCCTGATGCCGCATCCGGAACGGGTGATTTCCCCGCTGCTCGGCGGCGCAGACGGCGCAGCGTTTTTCAAGAACCTTGTAAACGCCGTCTCCTGAAATCTAGCCGAAAACTGCCGGACGCCTTCCCGCCCAAGGCGCTGCTTCTTCCAGCTCATAGGCAAGCTGCAGCAGTATTTCCTCCTGCCCTAGTGCGGCGCCGAACATGGCGCCGATGGGCAGACCTTCTTGAGACATAGAAAGCGGCAAGGAAATCGCCGGTGCGCCAGTGATATTGCAAAGGACTGTGTACTGAACGTAATCGAATAACCTAACAATGAGCGTATCGTAATCTAGTGAGCCGCCAAGATACCCGATTTTTGGCGGTGGCGCTGTGACTACCGGCGACAGGATGAGATCATAGGTTTCATGCACGCCGGCCATGACGCCTTCAACCGCCTGCAGGCGTTTGATGCTGTCCTCGAACTTGTCCTGTTCCGCTTCAAAACGGCGGGCAAGCCCAAGAGTAAAGGGCTCAAACGCCAGACCGTTCCGCGGCAGGCCCGTCGCCTCCTCCCATACTTTTACGGCGCTATGCGCAAATGCGGCCCAGTAGAGACCAAAATCCTGATCAAGGTTTTCATCAATGGGCAGTTCGACCGGTTCCACCTGATGACCGAGCGAAGCACACAACTCAGCGACTCGCATTGTCGCGTCTTCAACCTGTTTGTCGGGCTCGGCGCCGCCGAGACCCTTCGTCGTCACGCCAATGCGCAATCGGCGTGTAGCGGGCGCGGACACCAGCCCCAGGGGCACGAGCCCATTCTCGCTTTCCGGCAATGCAAGCGCTGCCGCAACCGCCGCCGTATCCCTGACCGTTCGTGTTTGAGCGCCGTGAACTGACAAGGAAATCGGCCCCACAACAGTATGAGGGCGCGCAATGGGATTGCGCCCGCGAGAAACCTTCAGCCCCACATTTCCGCAGCATGAAGCTGGGATACGTATGGAACCGCCGCCATCGCTGGCGTGTGCAATCGGCACAACGCCGCTAGCCACAAGCGCGGCCGCCCCGCCGGATGACCCGCCAGTTGAATAATCCGTATTCCAAGGGTTTCTGGTTTTGCCAGAGCTGACCGGCTCTGTTGTCGCGGACAATCCGAATTCAGGCGTAGAGCTTTTGCCAAGACTGACAACACCAAGCCCTAGAAAAGCATTAATCAGCGGATTTTGTTCTTCGCCCTTGTATCCCGGGAACGCCCTGCTGCCGAATGCCGTACGCACGCCGGTGACATCATCGAGATCTTTGACGAATGTAGGCACGCCCGCCCAGGGACCGCTCGCATTGCCTGCTTCTTCGCGAGCCTTATCGAATGTCTTGGTCACGATGGCATTGATCTGTCGATCTATTCGTTTGGCGCGCTCGATCGCGGCGTCGACAGCTTCGGTTGCGCTCAGTTCGCCGGACTTGATTCGCGCGGCGGTTTCAACGCCATCAAGTTCAGCGAGATCATTCGATGCTTTTTGATCTGACCGCGAGCAAGCAGCCCCCATGGCGATCAACGATGCGCCCATTGCGCCACGCTCAATCAGGCTCCGCCGCGTCAATGACATGCGCTCATTCCTTTTCTTCCTGCTTCGATTCCGGCATCATGCTTACCTGAAAAGGGCTCGCACGCGTCGTCAAGACAAGAGCGCAGGAACGGGGAAGAAAGATCATGAGACTTGTTTTAGCGACTGCAGCATTTCTGGCGCTTGCGGCTTGCGGCCAAAAAGAAACTGCGCCGCCGCCGGGAGACGACAGCTATCAGGAAACGCTGATGACGCAACTGATCGATGCAAAGCCGGGCGATGTCATCGAAATCCCTGAAGGCCGCTTTGCGTTTGACCGCTCGCTAAGCCTGACGGTCGATGGCGTCACCATACGCGGCGCCGGCATGGACAAATCCGTTCTGACATTCGCCAATCAGATCGCCGGGGCCGAAGGCCTCCTCGTCACCGCCAGCGATTTTACGATTGAAGATGTAGCCATTGAAGACACGAAAGGCGATGCGCTGAAAATCTCAGAAGGTGAAAACATCGTCATTCGCCGTGTGCGCACGGAATGGACAACGGGTCCGAAGACCGAAAACGGCGCCTACGGTATCTACCCCGTACAAGTTGAAAACCTGTTGATGGAAGACAGCGTTGCGATTGGCGCCTCTGACGCCGGGCTTTACATTGGCCAGTCAAAAAACGTCGTCATCCGCAACAACCGCGCGGAATATAATGTCGCCGGCATTGAAATTGAAAACACATTTGATGCTGATGTTTACGGCAATGTGGCGACCAACAACACCGGCGGCATACTCGTCTTTAATATGCCGAACCTGAGCCAACCGGGTGCGCGCACGCGTGTTTTCAATAATGAAATTTATGAGAACAACACCAAGAATTTCGGCCACAAGGGAACGCCGGTGGCGTCGATCCCCGCCGGTTCAGGCGTTGTTGTAAACTCCAACGACCAGGTCGAAATATTCAGCAACAACATTCGCGATAACAAAACCGCCAATGTCATCGTCGCCAGCGTCTTCTCATCCGATATTGGCGACGGCGATATGGCCGCTGATTTCGACCCCTACCCTGAAAAGATTTTTGTCTATGACAACGCGTTTGAAGGCGGGGGGGACAATCCTGATGGTCTGGAACTGCAGGCGTTGAAACTCGCCATCGCCGGGCCCATGGGCCGTATCCCTGATGTCTTATGGGACGGCTATGTGGACCCTGACGGGAGCGGCCCTCAGGATGTTCTCTGCGTTCAGAACGGCGAAGCGAGGGTGCTGAATGTTGACGGGCCGAACGATAATAAAAGCCCGCGCATCGCGGAAACCCGCGATCATGACTGCACCTTTGAAAAACTGCCCGAGGTCGAACTGAACGAACCGCTCGCCAGCCTATAGGGGCGAAAAAATGAGGCGCTGGAGTGCGCCCGCTAAACGGGAAAAACACCTCAAAAGTGTTGAATTCTTCAATATTTCCCAGTGTTGGTGGAAGGTTATCCCCCACTTTCTCGGCTGTCGTATACTGCTCGGCAGTTGAAATGAGCGTTAAAGCTTTTCGTTGCGGCGGAATATTCATCCTCGCACGAATGCCCTGAACCGCTGCACTGGGTTAGGAGCAGAAGAACTAAGAATGAAGGCCGTAAGAACTTTCATGCAACGATACAATTTTGCCAGCCCTGCAATAATGCTCGCCATCTTTGCCGGCCTACTGCTGTCCGCTTGTTCTGAACAGCAGACTGCCCCAACGTTTCACGCACAAGATAACCCGACGCGTTTAAGCGACTGGGGCATGCTTGAGACGAGCACAGATGAACTGGTCATCAGCGAGGGCGTTACGCCGTACGATCTCGCGACACCTTTGTTTTCCGACTATGCGCTGAAGCTTAGGACAGTATGGACGCCGGCAGGCGCGCCAGTGTTGTACAACTCTGACAGCGTTTTTGAGTTTCCCGTTGGCACGGTCATCACAAAAACCTTTTACTATCCGACGACAGGAGACGAATGGACGGGGGACGTCTCCATCAGCCGGGAGCGCAGCATCAACAACAACGCCATGGCGTTGGATCATTTACGGCTGATCGAGACGCGGGTTCTTGTACATCGTGAAACGGGCTGGGAGGCGCTTCCCTATATCTGGAACGATGAACAGACCGACGCGGTGTTGAAACGTACGGGCGACGTCATCCCCATGACATTGCATCGAGATGACGGACGGACGGAACAATTCGGCTATCTTGTACCGAACGTGAACCAGTGCGCCGGCTGTCACGCGACCGACGCCACAGCGAGAACGATCGAGCCAATCGGGCCAAAGGCGCGGCACCTGAATAAGCCGTCATCTTTCGCCCCTGCCTTTAACCAGCTCGATCACTGGCTGGCGAAGGGCCTGCTCACCGGAGAGATTGCCCAACCCGCACCGAGAAACGCCGAGTGGACGGATGAAAGCGAGCCGGTTGAGGTGCGCGCGCGCGCCTATCTCGACGCCAATTGCAGCCATTGCCACAACCCGGTCGGCCCGGCAGACACATCCGGCCTCAATCTGGAACCGGACGCCACAGGTCCCGCCCTCGGCATCTGTAAAACGCCCATTGCCGCCGGCATCGGCACAGGCGACCGCATCTTTGATATCGTCCCGGGTGACCCGGATGCATCGATCACCATCTTCCGCATGGAAACTGACAACCCAGGCGCCATGATGCCGGAACTCGGCCGCGCAGTAACGCATGAGGAGGGCGTCGCATTAGTGTCCGAATGGATTGCAAGAATGGATGGCGATTGTTCGCAAAAAGGATAAAGCGATAAAATGAACCTGAAATTTTTGAAGTTCAGCATTGCTGCCGTTATCCTGATCTATATGGTGATCTACGGCGGGCTTTATATTTTTCAACGCAGCTTTCTGTATTTTCCTACGCCGGAAGTTCAGCACCCCGATGCTGAGGCGATCTACATCGAAAATGATGTCGCTCGAATAAAACTTTGGAAGGCCGGAACTGGAAGCAAGAAAGCGATTCTTTACTTTGGTGGAAACGCCGAGGAGGTATCGAGAAATATCACGCCATTTCTGCAGCACTTAACGACATACGATATCTACCTGATGAATTATCGCGGATTCAGCGGCAGCACGGGGTCGCCAAACGAAACTGCATTATATATCGACGCACTATCACTCTATGATCTCGCAGCCAAAGACTATGATGACATCTCTGTTATTGGACGCAGCCTTGGAAGCGGCGTGGCAACCTATGTTGCTGCAAACAGGGAAATAGAAAAACTTTTTCTCATCACCCCTTATGACAGCATAGAAAATGTGGCCCAAAGCAAGTTTCCTTTTGTTCCAGTTTCGCTGCTGCTTCATGACAAATATAATTCCGCAGCGCGCGCCCATAAAATTGACGCGGAAACATTAATTGTCATGGCTGAGAACGACGGCGTTATTCCATTACATTTTACTGAGGCTTTGATCAGGCAGTTTGGAGCGCCTGCACCTCAGATACATCAAATTCCGGGAACGCATCACCTGACAGTGTCAAATCCACCGCTGTTTTGGCGGATTCTCGGCGATTTTTTTGATCCTCATGACGTTTAGGCCATCATCTTCCGTACGCGCCCCATCGCCATCAGCGGAAAGTAGTGACGATAAAGATTATAATTGATCATGAAAGCGCGAGAGAGTTCGGGCCCCTGCTTAAGTCGCTCTTCAAGCGACGGATCGCCAAGCTTGATATGCTGGCCGACGCCGTAACCCGGAAACCCGGTACCGGTATATTCGGGCTCTTCCCATGTGCCGTCTTTCTGACGCTCAATCAGGAACTGCACGCCGTCGGCAATGGCGCGCTCGTCTTCCGCCCGGCCTACCGCAGCAAGACCCATGAGCGCCCAGGCGGTTTGCGAGGCGGTCGATTTGCCCCGGCCCATCTGTTTTTGATCCATATACGACGCGCAGGATTCACCCCAGCCGCCATCCTCATTCTGATGCAGGATCAACCAGTCCGACGCTTTACGGATATAACTTTGCGTCATGTCCTCGCCAATCGCTTCGAGCGCTGGCAGCACGGCGCCCGTGCCGTAAACGTAGTTGACGCCCCAACGGCCGAACCAGGCGCCGTCCGCGTGCTGCTCCGACTTGATATAATCGAGCGCGCGAACCATGGACGGATGATCGGCGCCTATGCCGAGCTTGCCAAACGCCTCTATAATATGGGCGGTCACATCCACCGACGGCGGATCGAGCGCTTCGCCAAAATCGCAGAACGGAATTTTCGTCAGGATCTGTTTGTCGTTGTCCTTGTCAAAAGCACCCCAGCCGCCGCCTTTCGACTGCATGCCGATAAGCCAATTGACGCCCTTCTCAATAGCTTCTTCGATGCCCTTTTCTTTCCACTTCGGATCGTTGCGGAACGGCGCCAACGCAATCAACGCCACCGCCGTATCATCCGTATCGGGATAGAAGTAATTCTTGTATTCAAACGCCCAGCCGCCGGGCTCAAGTTTCGGGCATTTCACTTTCCAGTCGCCGGGCCGCAACACCTGTTGCGCCAAGACCCAGTCGAGCGCTTTTTCGACCTCTTCCTGCTGGCGCTCATTCAGATCGCAATCATCAAACGCCAGCAAGGTCAGCACCGTATCCCAGACAGGGCTGGTGGAGGCCTGAATCCAGGTCGCCTCACCTACGTCAACACGCCACCGCGGATCATCGAGAGCGTTCAGCCCTTTCTCAACCACTGCGTGATCGAGCGCGTAGCCTTCATTATAAAGCGCCATCAGCGAATAGATCCATGGCGGCTGGATGCCGCCCCAGACGCCATCCGCATCCTGATGCTGAATGATCCACTCCAGCGCGCGGGAAACCGCGCCCTTACGCAGCAAGCCGATCTTCGCCGTATCGCCGAACCCTTGCAACGCGTGAAGAACCTTGTCCGCTCCCAGAAAGAAAGCGTCGAGAAATCCCGCGCCTGGTTTTTTTGGGTAGGCGAAATCATGCTTGTCACGCCCTTCCGGAAAAAGCTCATCAAGACGTTGTCCCTGCGGCAATGGCCGCGACGGCCGCCGTGCGGACAACACTGCAATTGGCATCAAGGTCGCCCGCGCCCACTGCGCAAAATTGTAGATCGAAAACACAAACCAGTTTGGAAAGAAAATTACTTCCGGCGGCAGGTTCGGCGTTTTCTCCCACGGCCATTCGCCGATAAGCGCAAGCCAGTAACGCGTAAAGACGCGGATATTTTTAAGCCCACCCTTCGACATGATCCATTCGCGAGCGCGCACCATATGCGGCGCATCCTTGCGATCACCCATGGAACGCAACGCCGCATAGGCCTCAACAGTCGTATTGATATCGCCAGCCGGCGCGCCATAGTAAATCTGCCAGGAGCCGTCTTCACGCTGGGTTTCCCGTAACGAGTTCGCCAATCGCGGACGCAGGTGATGGTTCTCAAGCCCCATGAACCAAAGCGCGAGGATCCATTGCGCTTCCATGCAAGCGTTCGACTCAAGCCTACCGACCCAATAGCCTTCAGGCTTTTGCCGCGCGCTGAGCCAGCCCGCCGCCGCATCAATGGCGCCGGTAAGCTGCTGATCGAAATTGGACCGTTTGGCGCCACTGCTTGTCTTATCGTCGAACATCCCATAACCCTTTGACATCAAGGGCTACTTAGCGCGAGAGACAGCTCCAAGCTAGACCTTGACGCGGCTTGTTCGGCGCATATCGGTTGTTCCTTAACATGCTTAGCGCCAGGAAATGGACATTTCTTATGAAACCCGACGTCAAAACCTTCTTCGACGAGGAAACATTTACCGCCAGCCACGTGGTTTGCGATCAATCGGAGGGAACATGCGCGATTATCGATTCCGTGCTCGACTATGACGCCGCCGCCGGCCGAACGAGCACGTCATCTGCCGACGCTATCATCGACTATGTCAGAAGCAACGACATGGCCGTCGAATGGATTCTCGAGACCCACGTTCACGCGGATCATTTAACCGCCGCGCCATATCTGAAAGAAAAACTTGGCGGCAAGAGCGGCATTGGTGACCAGGTTAGGGTCATTCAAGATACGTTTGGCAAAATATTTAACGTCGAAGCCGAATTCAGCACTCATGGCAGCCATTTCGACACATTGTTTGCCGACGGAGAAGCATTCAAAGTCGGCGGAATAGAAGCGAAGTTCATTTACACCCCCGGCCACACGCCCGCTTGCTCAACCATCGTGATCGGCGACGCCGCCTTTGTCGGCGATACGCTGTTCATGCCCGATTACGGGACGGCGCGCTGCGATTTTCCAGGCGGCGATGCACGCACACTTTACCGATCAATTCAGAGAATCTTCGCTCTGCCCGACGAGACCCGTCTGTTCATGTGCCACGACTATAAAGCGCCTGGCCGAGATACATTTAAATGGCAAACCACAGTTGCTGAACAGCGATCAAAAAATATTCACATTCATGGCGGCGTCAGCGAAGATGAGTTTGTGGCCATGCGCGAAAGCCGGGACAAAAATCTATCCATGCCGAAACTGATCTTGCCCTCCGTGCAGGTCAATATGCGTGGCGGCGCCATGCCGCCGCCGGAGGATAATGGCGTTTCATATCTCAAGATTCCGATAAACACGTTGTAGTTATTCGTTGATAATAAGTCCGCTTAGAAATATCGTATGAGCAACGCTAATTTTTTTGAAACACTGAAGGCTGCGTATTCGAACGCATTTGATAAGCCATGTTTGTCGCTCCCCAATGGTCGCAGCTTCACTTATGGCGACATTGACGCGCTTTCAGCGAAAATGGCTGGAGCGCTGTTGGCTACAGGCGCTAAACCCGGAGACCGCATTACAGTTCAAGTCGAGAAATCAGCCGAGAACATTGCTCTGTATCTTGGCGCAATGCGCGCTGGGCTTATTTATGTTCCGCTCAATACGGCCTACACGCCAGAGGAAGTCCAGTATTTTCTAAGTGACGCCAAGCCGGCTATATTCGTCTGTTCACCCGAGAATTACGCTGCACTAGCGCCGGCTGCAAAAAAAGCCAGGCTAAAAAAGCTTTTCACCCTTGGTGCTGAGGGCAATGGATCGCTGCCAGATACAGCGAGCAGCATTTCACCATTCAAAAGGTGTTGCTCACGCACCGAAACAGATACTGCGGTCATCCTCTATACATCCGGCACAACCGGCCGATCGAAAGGCGCGATGCTGACGCATGGGAACCTCAGATCTAATGCTGAAACATTAAACACTCTTTGGGACTTCACGCACCACGACGTCCTTCTACACGCTTTGCCAGTCTTCCATATTCACGGGCTTTTCGTTGCACTACACACCGCCATGCTCAGCGCTTGTGAAATTCTCTTTTTACCAAAATTCGACGTATGCGAAATCCTGAGCCAATTGCCAAAATCGAGCGTAATGATGGGCGTGCCGACTTTTTATACACGCTTGCTGGCCAACGTTAATTTTACGAAGACGGTGTGTGAAAGTGTACGTCTATTCATCTCTGGCTCCGCGCCGTTGACAACCGAAACTTTCAAAGCGTTTGAAACGCGCACCGGTCATAAAATTCTTGAACGCTACGGCATGTCAGAGGCCGGCATGATTGCATCTAATCCGCTCAACGGGGAACGCGTTGCCGGAACAGTCGGGTATCCGTTGCCGAAAGTTTCCATTCGCATCTCCGGTGAAGCACCAAGCGAAGTAGAAATCAAGGGACCGAATGTTTTTGCTGGATACTGGGAAAAGCCAGACAAGACCAAAGAAGTCTTTACCAAAGACCTCTGGTTTCGCACGGGCGACATAGGAACATTATCTGATGATGGGCGTCTTACGCTTGTGGGCCGTGAAAAAGACCTCATTATTTCTGGTGGCTTTAACATCTACCCCGTCGAAATTGAGCAAGTGATTAACGCACTTTCAGGTGTTGCAGAAAGCGCCGTCATTGGCGTTCCTCATCCAGATATGGGTGAAGGCGTCGTCGCTATTCTTGTGGAAGAGAACTCTGGAGTCACAGACGAAGCCTTGTCTCAAGCTGTGAGCAAGCTTGCTAAATTCAAAAGGCCAAGAAGATTTATCCGGTTGCGTACCCTTCCCCGTAACGCAATGGGCAAAGTGCAAAAACAAGCGCTTCGTGAGACTTATAAAAACATTTATCGCGTGTGACTATTGCGGATCACGATGAAATATAATGATCGGGTCATCATTATAGGTTGCCCGCGCGCTTTCATGAAACCCGCATTTGCGAGCGACCCGTATCGAAGCATCATTACCAGGACTGATGATGCAACATAACCGCCGGGTCCCAAACGCCGCGTCGGCCCATGCCGTGGCTGCTAATGCTGCTTCGCTGGCGTAGCCACGCCCATGAAAATCTGGTGCTATCGCCCAACCAATCTCCGGGTCAGCCCCTAACGAGGGATATATGTCTCTTTTATAATCGCCAAACCCCGCCTCGCCGATAAAAGCGCCGGAATGTTTGTCCTCGACTGCCCAATATCCATACCCGAGCAACAGCCAATGCCCTGCTTTCCGCAAAAATTTTGTCCATGATAATTCATCTGGAGCCGGCTTACCGCCAAAGAATTTGGTGACATCTGGATGCTTCCACATATCTCTGACATCTGACCAGTCAGAGAGCCTGTACTCACGCAATCTCAAGCGATCGGTTTCGACAACCGGCGCTGCTCCATTCCAAGGGAGCCGAACTATCGCCTCCTTCATTCAGCTTTGGTCTCCAAGATATATTTATCAACCTGACTGGACAGAAGTTCCAGAGGTAAGCCGCCGCCATTCAAGATGACATTGTGAAATTCACGAATATCAAACCTGTCTCCAAGCTGTTTTTCTGCATTAGTGCGCAGCTCCCATATCTTCAGTTCTCCCATTTTATACGCGAGCGCTTGACCAGGCCATGCAATATATCGGTCCACCTCTGTCTGAACATTGTGCAATGATAGCGCGGTATTGGAGGCAAGGTAATCAATAGCCTGTTCCCGGGTCCAGCCTTTGGAATGTATGCCTGTATCAATCACCAGGCGGCATGCGCGCCACATTTCATAGGATAGACGCCCGAAATGATCGTAGGGTGTTCCATAAACGCCCATCTCTACCCCTAACTTTTCTGAATAGAGCCCCCACCCTTCTCCGAAAGCATGAGGATAAAATTCCTTGCGAAACTCCGGTGCATTTTCAATTTCCAGCGCCAGCGCGTTTTGAAAGTGGTGGCCGGGAACGGCCTCATGGAGAGTGAGCGCGGTTAGCGAATAAAAGGGGCGTTTATCCAGCGCATAAGTGTTGACCCAATATTGTCCGCCGCGATCCGCATCTGCCGGTGCGCCAATATAACGTCCAGTCGTATAGTTTGGCGCGATTTCGGCGGGCACAGGTTCTACTGAATAAGGTTGACGCGGTAATTTTCCGAAGAACGCCGGCAATCTTCCATCAATGTCTTTTGAAATCCACGCCGCACGTTCCAGCAACGCTTGCGGGGTTGTTGGGTAAAATTGTTCATCAGTACGCAAATATTCAACAAACTCCTGGAAAGAACCTTCAAACCCGGTTTCTTCGATGACCGCATCCATCTCTCGTCGAATCCGCGCCACTTCCTTAAGCCCTATTTTATGGACGCCATCCGGAGTCACATCGTCCAGAGTTGTGTAATATCGCACCAGTGCGGCGTAGTAATCCTTGCCATTGGGCAGTTTGTCGGCACCGAGAGTGTCACGAGCGCCTGGGAGGTATTCTTCTTCCATAAAACTCAAGGCGCGCTGAAACGCCGGGATAACTTCATCAGCAATGACAGCTCTTCCAGCTTCCTTCAATACGGCCTGGCGGCGGGCGGATATCGACTGCGGCATAGATGTAAATGGAGCGTAATATGGGTGCGCGGCAGCATTGTCTTTAATCTGCGCCCGAAATGACGGCATGATATTCGCGAGAATTTCTTTGGGCTGGGAAAAGCCGTCTTCTAACCCACGGCGCATATTCGCGATGTTCTGATCGATAAACTCCGGTAACTTTCCAAGCCGTCCCAGATAGTCTTCGTAATCTTTCTCAGAGCGGAATGTCGTAGCGTCGACTGTATATCCAAAATTCGTATGAAATCCCGTGTCCGCCAAAAATGGAATACGCCAACGATCATATTCAGCTAAAACGATATCGTGTTCCAGAATAAACTCCAGCAGGTCGGCGCTAAGCGCCTGTGAATCACTCAGGCCTTCACGGTTTACTTCATTCAGACGCTCTAAAAACAGCTCTGCTTTCTGGGTACGCCGTTCAAAATCAGCAGGAGCAACTAGCCGCACTTCAGCATTATAGTCACGAACACCGGATCTGGTTGCGGTGAAAGGGTTTTCGCGCATCTCGTTTGTCCAGTATTCTTCAAAAAGAGCATCTAAGTCTTCGCCTGGCGAAGCCGCAGCAACTCCCATCGCAATCAGGCTGGCCATGGCGCTGATAAACAAGGTCTTCATGTCATTTCTCCTGTGCCCCGCGCGGTACGCTCCGGATTCGTTTGGATAATACCATGCTCCGAGCATATCCACACTATGGAGGCTCTCAGCGCCCTCTCAACAGCGTGAAATTACGTGTGTTGAAGGGGCGGTTTCGCTTTTGTAGAAATCAGTGGAAACTTAAACCAACGGGAGTTTTTGATGCTTCGCCGGATCCTCACCCTAATGACCGTCCTATTTGCCGCATTTTCTTTACAAGGTGCGATGGCGGAAAGCCCTGTCTATACAAAGCTATTTTCCAACCTGGCAGTCGATGGATATGACCCAGTCGCCTATTTCACAGATGGCGCGCCCCTGAAAGGGAAAAAACAGTTTTCCTACGAATTTAATGGTGCTGAATGGCGTTTTTATTCAGCGGAAAATCTTGAAGCATTTAAATCCGACCCCGAGGCATACGCTCCGCAATACGGCGGTTACTGTGCCTGGGCTGTCTCTCAAAATTATATTGCTCGTGGCAATCCGAAAAACTGGTCGATTGTGGATGGAAAACTCTACCTGAACTACAACAATGAAATCCAGTCCAGATGGGAGCAAGACATTCCAAGCTTTATCGAACTTGCTAATACAAACTGGCCGGGCGTCATTGACAAATAACTCTCAGTATAAAGGTTGCCATATTTGTGAACTGTTATACAGCGCCGCCGACTAGTGCGGCGCTGTATTGATGGTGGACTACCAAGGTTGGTGCTATTTCTTTATTGATCAATGGCTCTCTGCTCGTCTCTAAGCGCTCTGAACTCGTTTCCTTGGTACCAGTTCGGCCACTTGTCCGAGTACGCCATGTCCGCGCCAACTTCATAGAGCACGCTAACAACATTAGTCATGCCATCCATATTCCAATCAGCAGAATATTCATCTGATGGCTGATGATAGCGATTGACGCGATAGTCGTCAGAAAAGGCGGAGCCTGCACCTTCACCGCCGTCTAAAAGATCAATTCCAGCGTCAGCGTAAAGCATTGGCACGCCCTTCTTCGCGAGAGAAATATGATCAGAGCGATAGAAGTACCCTTTTTCAGGCTCTGGGTCCGGCCTTAAATACATGCCGCGTTTCTCCGCGACGTTTTCCAAGATATCCTCCAGTTCAGAGGCGCCATACCCCACGACCATCAAATCTTTGGTCGGCGGCAAGGGCAGGATTGCATCGATATTGATGCCACCAACGATCTGGTTAAAGGGAACGACCGGATCCTCTGCCATATATGCAGAACCCAAAAGCCCGGATTCTTCCGCCGTAACCGCTGCAACTATGACTGACCGTTCCGTCGGGTTTTCACTTTGAAGGAATGCTTCCGCTATACTCAGTATAGCGGCAGTACCCGTTGCGTTATCGACCGCACCATTGGCGACCTGGTCGCCTTCAGCGTTTGGATTAACGCCAAGATGGTCCCAATGCGCCATATAAAGCACGTATTCTTCCGGGTGCTCAGAACCAGGAACAACCCCTACAACATTTGCAGACTCCGATCGACGGATAGTACTATTAATTACGCCTGAAGATTTGAGATCACCCATCGGCATTGCAGTGAAGCCTCTAGACTTTGCCGCTTCTACCGCATCATCAAAATTCATTCCGGCTTTATCGAAAAGATCACGCGCAACGCTTTCCTGAATCCACCCTTCGAGCGCGGTACGGTTAGCGCCGCCATCAGGCCTTTCCAGATCAAGCTGCGCTCCTGTCCAGCTTCCTTCAACAACATTCCAGCCATAAGCTGCAGGCGCAGTTTGGTGAACGACCAAGGCTGCCGCAGCACCCTGCCTACCGGCCTCTTCGAACTTGTAGGTCCAGCGACCGTAGTAAGTCATAGCGTTTCCGTTAAATAGGTCGGGGTCTCCGGTCGCATAACCCGGATCATTCACAAGGATGACGACTGTTTTTCCAGTTACATCGATCCCTTCATAGTCGTTCCAGTTATACTCAGGCGCGACAACGCCATAGCCAACGAATACCAGATCACTTTCAGTGAATGAGACCTCTTCCTGCACTCTTTTCGTCCAGTAGACGGCTTCTGAGCCTTGGGCCAGTTCTTCTCCGTTTATGGTAAGGTTTGACTGGTCCATCTGGAGCGTCAGCTCAACTAGCGGCACCACCTGCTCATAAGAGTCGCCACTACCCGGCTGCAATCCGATTTCCTTCATTTGATTGACGAGCCACTCACGTGTTTTCGCCCCGCCGGGAGTCGCAGGCGCCCGCCCTTCAAATTCGTCTGATGATAACGCTGCAATGCGCTGGCGCAATTTCGCCTGGTCTATCGGCTCAAGATTCAAAGTGGAGCTAGTTTCTTCCTTTGAAGTTGAGCGCAACGTTTCCGCTGGCGCATCGGCATCTGTATTTTCACTCTTTCCACACGCTGTAAGCACAAGCGTGAAAATGGCGGCTGTGAGCGCTAATTGTCTCATATGCATGGAGAAGACCCCTCTCATGAATCATTAAAGATGCGGGAGATTGCCCTTTAGATATCTATTGGTCAAACATATCGCTTGCTCAGCAGATCAAAAGCGCAACTGAGCGGTTAATAAGGCAAAGACGCCATAGTAGAGTTGCCAAAAAACAAGGATGGGCCTAAATACCGGCCAGAGACGTTATTTTCAGAGCTCTTGCGCCGTCCCGGTTGCCAAGAGCCCCGGTCATCCTCAACCGAGACGCAGACTTTATCGCGGGCGCAAAAGCAACATCATCAATTGTTGCGCTATTGAGATTAATAACCTCACCAGCCTTCATATTCATCAGCTTATTGATGTCGATGTCCTGTGTAGCCAAAACGGTTCGCATTTCAACAACAGAAAAAGAAGCAAGACGTAAAAGACCGTTTTTCCATTTTTCTTCTGCAACTGCACGCAAAGCCTTGTTGTGATCTCGCACAGCAACAAGAATATTTTCTGATGCTATGAAGGTGATTACCCCAAGAGCTTCGCCTTCTATGGTCTGCGCCTGGATTGCGAATACAACAGAACGTTGGTGCTCATTTAACAGATCGAATCGTCTTGGATCGGCTCCGCTGGCGATAAGTTCAATTGCGCCCTTGACTGCGCCACACTGACCGGCTTTTTCAAAGATCATATCAGCAGCCGGCTTTGCTAGGCCTTTCGCAAGTCGACGATCAATTGCATTGACTTCTTCGGGAGCGGGATCTGGCTTCTCGCGGGTCCCTGAAAGTGACCAGCCCGCTGCCGTCATCGCTGCGTCCATGTCGAGGATGACAAACATGTCTTCCTCACCGTTTAAACGAAAATGATAAATGGCTGAGCGGCCATCATAAGGAGAAACCGCCTGCCCAATACGCGCAAAGCAGGCTTCCTCATGTTCACGCGCTTCACACTTCTCACCATAGTATGTAGAAAATGCAGGTGCGATGACGTTTGCAAACGCCTCCGGAACAGCCCTGATCAATTCCAAAGGCCCTTCATCCTTAACGCCGCATGCAATTTTCTTTTTAAGTATGTTGGCGTGTTCTTCGCCCATGAAGGTACCCCAAAACCGGATCGTTAAAATGTTGCGTCATCTCATTAACCATCAATAGCTATAAATTAAGTAAACGCGTAAAAGCGCCCGTAAGCAATTTCAGCTAACCCTCTCATCTGATTGCAATCTGGTGGGTGGTATGGCTGGGCGGGCAGCGAGCGCGGCTCCAATTATCATTAAAAAGAAGAAGGTGATCGCCGGCGGCGGACACCATGGGGGTGCGTGGAAAGTCGCTTACGCTGACTTCGTGACCGCCATGATGGCCTTCTTTCTTTTGATGTGGCTCCTTAACGCTACAACCGAAGACCAGCGCAAAGGTCTAGCGGACTATTTCAATCCTTCTATACCGATATCGAAGGTATCAGGTGGCGGCAGCGGCGCGCTCAACGGTTCTTCCGTGTTTACTGATGAACAACTTTCTCGCGACGGCACTGGAGCGGTCCGGGAATACCCAAATAGTCGGGAAATACCGGTGAATGGACCTGAAAACTCCATGGATGCCCCGCTGGAAGGTAAAGGCGTCGATAACGAGCTCGGTTCCGCAGATGCGGAAAACCTGGAATCCGTACAAAGTGCAATCGATTCTGAGTCCCTGAACGCTTTCGAAGGCGATCTGGCGAAGCATATTCAAACGCGCATGACGCCAGATGGCTTAGTTATAGAACTTGTCGATGCTGATGGGCATCCGCTTTATAACGCCGGCTCTTCCAATCCTTCCAACACTCTTTACGAATTGTTAGAAGTTATTGCACCTGTGTTAGCGACAGTAAGCAATAATATGGCGATTGTTGGCCACACCGATGCGCATGCTTTTTCAACAAGCGCAAATTACACAAACTGGGAGCTATCTACTGACCGTGCGCTTGCTGCGCGGCGTTTGATGATTAAAAACGGCATACCCCTGTCACAAATAGTTCAGGTTACCGGAAAAGCGGACACCGAACCTTTTTCTGATGATCCTTATGCGCCCCAAAACCGCCGCATAGCCATTACCTTATTGACAAAAAAATAATCGTAAAAGCCATTTACCTATTAGGGTTTCCTTAAACAGGCGTGAGATAAAACTAACGCTAGCAATAAAATTATTTCCGGAGTGGAGACTGTTATGGGGATTTCGTCGTCGTTGAATGCCGGCGTCATGGGGCTTGCTGTCAACTCAGTAAAGTTGGGCACGATCTCAGACAACATCGCGAACTCGCAGACATACGGCTACAAGCGCGCAGAGTCTGAATTCGCAGACATGGTGTTGCGACAGACGAGCGGCGACTATTCGGCAGGCGGCGTACGCGCGATGACGTATCGCGACGCCGGCGCTCAGGGCGCCCTCGTCACAACCTCAAATTCGACAGACATCTCTATCAGCGGACGCGGCATGTTGCCTGTTACCGATGTTGGCGGTGTGAATTCATCGGCAAATGACCGTTCCTTGATGCTTGCATCGACTGGATCGTTCTTCACTGACGAGCAAGGCTATCTGAAAACACTTTCAGGTCTGTATCTGATGGGATGGCCGGCGGACATCAACGGCAATGTAGCATCGCCGCCGCGCGACAGCGCTATCGCGCTGGAACCGGTTCGGGTCAATCTCAACCAGTTTGCAGCGGCGCCAACAACGCAAATCCAGCTTGGCGTCAATCTGCCTGCAACGGAGACGGAGGCTGGCGCAGCCGGCACTTCATACAACCTGCCTATCGAGTACTTTGATACCCTGGGCCGTTCGCAAACGCTGCAGCTTGATTTCACACCTACCGTACCGGCAAGCGGATCAAGCAACGAGTGGACAGTCGAAGTTTATGATGAAGCTGGAGATCCCAGTGTCGTTATCGCAACTTTCACTGTCGCGTTTGATGACAGTGTTGCAGGCGGCGGTTCACTAGCAACTGTCACCCCTGGAGCTGGCGCAGCCTATGATGCGACAACTGGCAACCTGACATTTTCTACGGCATCGAGCCCGGTTGACATGTATATCGGCCGGACTGGCGAGCCTTCGGCGCTGACCCAACTCTCTGGCAGTTTCGCTCCCCTTTCCGTGACGAAAGATGGCGCTCCAATTGGCAATTTGAGTTCAATCGAAATCGACGAGCGTGGTTTCCTACAAGCAATCTACGAAACAGGTTTTCGACGGACAATTTATCAAATTCCTGTCGCTGACGTTCCAAATTTCAAAGGTCTGAATGCTGTTGGAAACTCCGCCTTTACAGTAACTCAGGATAGTGGTGACGTGTATTTCTGGGATGCTGGCGACGGCCCTGCCGGTCTGACTATTGGCTTTGCTCTGACAGAATCAACGACCGATATCGCTTCGGAACTTACTGATCTTATTCAAACGCAACGCGCTTATTCGTCAAATGCAAAAATCATTCAGACTGTGGATGAGATGTTGCAGGAGACGACGGATATAATCCGATAGGCAGTTGGAAGTAAGGGGACGTCAGCATGACAATCTCCCAGGCGCTTCTTAACGCGACGTCTGGTTTAGCCGCTGCCTCGCGGCGCGCCAGCATTACGTCAAACAACATCGCCAACGCGACGACAGAAGGCTATAGCCGCCGCGAGGTCAGTCTGACCGAGCGGGTTACAGACGGCATGGGCGCGGGCGTTGGTATCGGCGGTATTTCGCGCGCTTCCAACCCGGCGGTCACGTACGAACGCCGTCTTGCTGACGTTGATTTCGCTTTCAACAGCGCGACGGCCGGGGCTATGTCGCGCGTTACCGATCTGCTTGGCGGACCGGAAGACCCATCCGCCCTGTTCCAGAAATACGCCAATTTCGAAACTTCCTTACGGACACTGGCTGAAACACCCGATAGCGGAACCTTGCAACAGCAAGGCGTTACCTCTGCGAAAGATCTTGCAACGACGTTCAACCGAATTTCCGACGCGTATCAAAAAATCCGTTCTGACGCCGATGGCGAAATCGCCGGACGCGTTGCTGAAGTCAACGAGGCGTTGCAGCAGATTGAAAAGCTCAATAACTCAATCAGCAAAGCCAATACTACTGGTGGAGACGCATCAGCATTGATGGATCAGCGTCAGCAGTTGATCGATCTTGTCAATGAAAACATACCCGTTCGTGAATTACAGCGCGACAATGGCCGAATCGACTTGATGACGCCCGAAGGCGTTTTTCTGTTATCCGGCACAGCTCGCACGGTTGAGTTCAATCAAGCTCCTTTTGTAACGGCTGAAAGCGCGTATGACGACGGCGCCGGCGCCCTTTCTGGTTTATCCGTAGACGGAGCGAATATTACCCCTTTCAGTTCCAGCGGTCAGGCGACGAAAAGCGGCGCGATTGCGGGCCTCTTTAACGTACGCGACAATGTCGTCCCCGAACAGTCCGCCGCACTTGACTCCCTTGCCTTTGACCTTATCGGACGCTTCCAGGACCCATCCGTCGACCCAAGCCTTAATCCGGGCGACGCGGGCCTCTTTACCGATGACGGCGCCGCTGCTGATGTTTCAACCATCACCGGTCTTGCCGGACGGATTGCCGTAAACGCAAACGTTGATCCGGCACAGGGAGGCGAAGCCCGCCGCTTGCGCGATGGTGTTGGCGCCGTCCTGCCTGCTGCCGCGGGAACGGACGCTTTCGTACGCGCCATGATCGCAGCGATGTCGGACTCGCGTCCGTCACACGCCGCATTGCAATCGCCGGGCAGCCTGAGCGCGTCCGAAGGCGCAGCGCATTTAACATCGCTTGCCGGCGCCACGCGCGCGTCTGCTGTTGGCAGAGCGAACGCCTCGGAAGTCCTCGCGCAGGGCCTGAAAGAAGCCGAGACTCTCGAAACTGGCGTCGATACGGACCGCGAGCTCCAAAACCTGCTGCAGATCGAGCAAGCATACGCCGCCAATGCGCGCGTGCTGCAAACGCTTGATCAGATGATTCAGCGTTTGATGGATATTTGATCATGACGTCATACGGTTTTCCAACTCTCCTTCAATATAGCCGCCTCAGCACGGCGATAACGGACATCAAACAGCGCAGCGAGCAAACGCGGATGGAGCTCGTCACCGGTCGCATCGCTGATCTCAATTCCGAACTCGCCGGCTCCATTGGCGACGCTCAGATGCTGCGCAAAGCAATCGACGATATTGCAACGACGCAGACTTCTATTTCCCGCGCCCTTGGCCGTGCGCAGACCACTCAAATTTCTCTGGCTCGAGCAAGCGAAGGCTCAACCGATCTTGGCGTCAACCTTCTCGACGCCGTCAATCGTCGCGATGAAAACGCAGTTGGCATTTCGGGCACGCAGGCGCAGCTTCAACTCGACGCTGCCATTTCCGCTTTCAACCAGCGCTACGAGGGCCGCGCCCTGTTCTCCGGCGATGCGGTGCAAACGAACCCGCTCGCAGACTCGGAAACGCTGCTTACTGATGTCCGCGCGATTTTTGCGGGCGCCGCCGATGCTGCACAGCTTGAAGCGGACCTCGACGCCTATTTCAACACGCCAGGCGGCGGGTTTGACACCAACATCTATCTCGGCGGATCGGGCGATGCAGCGCGCACGGAAATCTCCGATGGCGAACTCGTCAGCTATAGCGCCAAGGCCGATGAACAGCCGATCCGTGATCTTCTCCGCAACCTTTCAACAATTGTTGTGGCTGAAGAAAACACCGGTTTTGTTGATCGCAACACGGCGCTTTCCACGGCGGCGACGGGACTGATCGAAGCGGGCAATTCCGTTGCCGAAATCAGGTCACGCATTGGCGCCGCTGAAGAACGCATGGTCGCTGCGCAAACGCGCCTCGAGGCCGAACACGCCGCACTTGGCGAAACCTATAACGAACGTACCGCGCGCGACCCGTATGAAGCCGCAACCTTATTGCAGCAACTCGAAACACAACTGCAGACATCTTATCTTCTTACATCGCGTATCTCCCAGCTATCACTCTCAAATTACATCTGATTTCACATGTTTGACCGTTTCAAAGCTTTCCTGACTGCTCTTATCGCCGGTTTTGTCCTGTGCGCCGATGCTACGGCTGACGTACGTCTTAAAGACATTGTCAATGTCGAAGGCGTGCGCGGCAACGACCTCGTTGGCTACGGACTGATTGTCGGCCTCGACGGCACAGGCGACGGCGTCAGAAACTCTCCCTATACGGAAGAGGCGCTGTCGAGCCTGCTTGAGCGTCTCGGCGTCAACGTCCAGGGCGAGGATTTTCGCCCGCGCAATGTCGCCGCAGTTGTTGTCACTGCAACCCTGCCGCCTTTTGCACGAACCGGATCGCAAATCGACGTCACTGTTTCGGCCATCGGCGACGCCAGCAACCTTCTCGGCGGCACCCTGATCATGACGCCGCTGCACGCGGCTGACGGCAATGTTTACGCCGTGGCGCAGGGCCCAGTTCTCGCCAGCGGTTTTTCCGCCGAAGGCGCTGGCGCTGAGGTCACCTTTGGCGCGCCAACCTCCGGCTCGATCCCGCAGGGCGCGCGAATCGAAAAAGAAATCAAGTTCGATTTCGCCTCGATGGAGAGCCTGCGCCTGGCGCTGCGCTCGCCTGACTTTACGACCGCGACACGCATAGAAAGCGCCATCAACGGCGCCTTTGGCCAGCAGATCGCCACGGTGCTCGACCCCGGCACGATTGAGGTCGACATGGCCAGCGCGCCGATGAAGCCGGTTCATCTGCTCGGCCGGATTGAAAACCTGCGCGTTTCGCCGGAACAAAAAGCGCGAATCGTCATAGACCAGAAATCGGGTACTGTCGTTCTCGGCGCGGACGTCAAGATTTCGCGGTTTGCAGTCACCCAAGGCAACCTCACCATCACCGTGCGTGAAACGCCTGTTGTCTCTCAACCCAATCCGTTCTCGCGCAATGGCGAGACTATCGTCCTGCCCGATACGACCATCAGCGTCGATCAACAGACGGAACGCCGCATCGGCATGGTCGAGGAGAACGTCTCCCTCTCCGACCTTATCGAGGGGTTGAACGCGCTTGGCGTCGGACCGCGCGAGCTCATCGACATTTTGAAGTCGGTGAAGGCCGCTGGCGCGCTCCACGCCGAACTGGTGTTGATGTAAGTTCAATTCCTTTCCTTTTCCCGCTCACCCCGGCGCAAGCCGGGGTCTAGCGTCTCAAATAGTGTCGGGCTCCGCCCGGCATTTTTTTGCTGGTTCCCGGCTTGCGCCGGGATGAACGGAGTTGGTGAGGCAAACTCATCTCCATCGGCCCTGCTTTCCCGCTTCCGTTTCGTACAATTGCCCATCCCTCGCCTGTCGTTGAAACGACGCAACGCATGGCTTGCAGCCAAATGTTGTACAATTCGCCCCTTCTGATTTTGTACAACTTCCTTCCACTGACATACCTTTCCTGTCCTCGCGCCTGACGGTTGAAACCGGCCCATCCTTGACGCGCTTAAATGCGATCTGCGCAGCCATGACGGCGCAGACAATCTCAACAGGCATCATAAGGGCGGAAAAAAGGTGGTGGACGGTTATCCACCATGTTTTTTTCCATGGTATCATGAACGGCGCCAGTCTGATCTTTTCTGGCGCTACTTCCAATTAACTTCCGTGACCATTCTGGGCATGGCAACAATTTGCAAGTCATCACGATAGACTATGTCGCCCGGCTCGACTGTGGAAATTTGTGATGTATAAGTACCCGCCTCACGCAACAAAATGCAAAGCAATCGAGAATGCTGAATGCAATGATGTGCACCGTCCCGAAACCAACAAATCCCGCTATACGGGCGATTTGACTTACGGGTGACGATCCCGAACCGTTTTGGTATCCGCAGATTCTCATTGAACCAGTCCAACTCATCGCGGATCGACTTGCGCAGCCAAACCGGGTTGGCTTTATCTAGCCAACACAAATGCGCGGCATCAAAAATTCCGTCAGCAGCGCCCCGCGCAGAAGCGATCCGCTTCGGCGTTATAAAACGAATATACATGATGCTTTCTTTCAACACGTATAGGCACAGCATGCTGTGCGCGTGGCGCACAAACATAGCTCTCAACCTTGATAACAATAGTGAAAAAAACGCGGTCAACGTTTTCTTCCGGCTAACCCGCCTTACCGGCTGGCGTCCTGCCGGAAGGGCGGAGGCGCAATGAGCATAAACATATGCATGTATTCCTCCTGTAAATTATCGAGTGTGTGGTTAGGGCTTGGGTTTTGACTTGTCAATGTAGAAATTTATTTGTAGGCGGCATATTTTAATATGGAGGGCGACATGAAAAAGAACATCGACATTACCGACCTGCCCTGCTTTCGAGCCGTCTTCAAAACGTCGTAAGGGCTTCCCTTCGGAAACAAACGTCAAGCGCGGTCATCGCACCATTAAAGGCGGTGAGATTGAGCTTTTGGAAAAACTTGGTAGGAATGATCCATGCCCATGCGGATCAGGACGCAGATTTCAAGAAATGCTGCATGAAGCCGGGCCGTTACGACGGCGCCAATCGTGGAGAGTATTTTTAGATGATCGCTTTCTTCAGCCGCAGACCTAACTGGACCCCACGCTTGAAGCGTAGGGAATCGCCAGCGGGCGTTCACGATCACTCACACCCCGACTCGCCACGGCTTGACCGTGACGTCTGTTTTAGATGTCATCACCGGCTTTATGCCGGTGATCCAGCAAAGCCTCTAAAAAATCACTGGATGCCCGGGACAAGCCCGGACATGACAAAAAAACACTGGATCCCGGCTTGCGCCGGGATGACCGGTGGAGAGATCGAAAGAGAGCAGCCCTCAAGCCGCTTTTTCTTCGCCTTCCGGTTCCTCAATAGCGTTGAGTTTGAACTCGCCTTCGCGCACCAGGCGGCGCACAGCCGACGTGATCTCGCGCTGGGCAGCTTCGCCATCGGTTTCTGACGGCTCGTCCATTTCGGCGAGTTCTTCCTTGTACTGTTCGACCATGCGTTTCGAGATATTGCCGAAGAGGAACGCCACCGTTTCCGGCGCGTTTTTCTCGCCATGCTTGATGGCGGTGAGAAGCGTTTCGCGTTCGATATCGCGCATAACGGCGGGGGCGCCGCTTTCCGGCACGCGCGAATGAAGGTCTTCGAAGATGAGGAGCGCTTTTTTGACCGCCGCCCCAACTTCCGGATCGGTTTCGTTGATATGGGCTATAAAGGCGTCGCGCTTCGCGCCCGGCAGGTTATTGACGATCTCGCCCACAACGGCGCCAGCGCCCGTATCTTTCTTTTCTTCGCCGTCTTCGCCGTCGCCCTCTTCTTCCTCGGCGGCGCCTGGCGCAGGCTTTAACAGATCTTCTTCGAGAACCTGGGCGATAGCCTCAATGGCGGCTGGTGACGGCGGCTTTTTGCGCGCCAACTCGATAAGGATTTGTTTGGCGTAGCCGTCTTCGGCGGCGTTCAGGACGCTAGCGGTTTTTTCGTAATCCAGTTTCGCGAGGATCGCGGCCCCCACCGGCATGCGTTGCTTTTGCACATATTCGGCAAGCACCTCGTCATCGAGTTTTTCAACACGCTCCCAGATATTGCCGCCGGCATCGCCGCCGCCGTTCAGTTCGATCAGAATACGCTCGGCTCGGTCTTCTTCCGTCATCAGGCCCAAAACACGCCGCGCCTCGTCAGCGCCGCCGGCGAGGTCGTTATCGGTTTTAGTGATTTCCGACAGGAACTCCTCCGCCACCGCCTGCAACAGTTGCGGCGGCACGGACTTCAACTCGCAAAAAGCTTTGGCGAAGGCTTTAAGCTGCGCATCGGAAATATCCTCAACAATGGCCGCAGCGGTTTCCGCCGATAAAGACGCAAGCACAATCGCCGCCTTGTGGGACTTGGTGAACCAGGTCTCCATAGGCGAATTCGGATCGATCTTTTGCAATGCATTACCCGGCATTACGTATACCCTCTTACAAGCGCGCCGGAAACGGCGACCCAGCCATTGGTCAGCACAAAGAATGCAACCTTGAACGGCAGGGAGACGATCGCCGGCGGCACCATCATCATACCCATGGCCATCAGGATCGACGCGACCAGCAAGTCAATCACCAGAAACGGCAGCAAGACCACAAACCCGATTTCAAAAGCACGCTGAATTTCAGACAGGACAAACGCCGGCACCAGCAGCGACAATGGCGTTGCGCCCTCTTCCGCAGCCGGTTGCGTTTCCAGGGGCCGCGCATCAGCAAGAATATCTACGGCGCCGGGGTCGACACGCGCTTCCATAAAGGTGCGGAACGGCTTCATGGTTTCACCGAAAGCGACGTCTTCCTGCATTTCACCATTCAGCATTGGCTGCACGCCAGACGCCCATGCGTCTTTAAAAACCGGCTCCATGACAAAATAGGTCAGGAAAATCGCCACAGAAACGATCAGCATGTTTGGCGGCGCCTGTTGCAGGCCGACACCCTGACGCAGGATCGACAGGACGATGATCATGAACGGCAGGCAAGTCACCATCATGGCGATGCCCGGCGCCAGGCTTAAAACCGTAACCAGCAGGAAAATCTGAACAATACGCTTGGTCAGTCCGCCCGCCTCATCCACCGCGTCCAGCAGCCCGGCGTCAGCAGCGATGTCTTCAGCAGCCGGCGCAATTTCCTGCGCAAATGCAGGCGCAGCAAACATAACGCCCGCTGCAAGCAGCACCGCTAATATGGCTGTCAGTCGACGCATAGTATTCCTTATTGCGCTAGTCGCCGAAGCCGCAAACTTCGAGGAGCTTGACGCCGATGCCGTTTTCATTGTCGGTCGCTTCCACCAGCTCCCCGCGCGCAACCAGCCTGTCGCCCACATAAATATCAACCGGATCGTCAATCGCCGCATCGAGGTCGATGACCGTATCCTGTTTCAGATCGAGAAGGTCTTTTACAGACACCTGCGCACCGCCGACGGAGACAACAATACGGACGGGCAGCCCGAGAATGTTCTTGTTTCGCAACGCACCTTCATCGGCCACCGCTTCAACGACATCATCTTCTGCGACGATTTCATTCGTATCACTCATTGCCCTGCTCCTCTTGCGGGACGGACGGTGCGTCCAGCGCAGTTAAAATTTCCTTGATGAGCGCGTCCGGGTCATGACAAAAGCCTCCCTTCGACCAGCGCGCATCGATTGACGATGGCGCGCAGGAGGGGTCGGTTTCCAGAATGATCTGCGGATTATCGCTCAACTTTTTCTGATCGGTCTCTGACAGATGAGACACAAGATCGGGGTGCACACGCAGCTTCAACTCATCATCTGAATGACGGGCGCGATCGCTTACCAGCGACATGATTTCAGACAGCGCGGAGCCGCGCGCCATGGCCGGGGCGACAGCCGTAAACAAACGCGCGATCAGCGCAAGCGCTTCATCGCGATAGCGCGCTTCCATGTCACTCAACATGACACCGACACTGTCGACGAAAGCCTGATGAGAACGCTCAAGCGCCGCTTTTTCTTCGGCATAGGCGATGGACGCGTCACGATGCCCGGCCTTGTATGCTTCACAAGTCGTATCGGCGCCCTGGGCTACCGGCGTTCTGCCGGGCAGCACCGGAAACCGCACCGTCGCGCCTTGCCCCTTGTCTGATGTGGCGAGGGAGGAACCGGTCATTTACGCCGCCTTTTCCGTATCGCCGAGCCAGGATTTCAGAACCGTCGCGGTCGCTTCTTTGTCAGCGGCGCTCGCCTCTCGTAATTCTTCCAGCGGCGATTTCGGTGCGGCAAGTTGCGGCGCAGCCGTCGCATCTGTAGCGGAAAGATCAGCCAGTGCCTGCGCGCCGCCGCCAGCCACATCCTGTGTAAGAACTGGCTTCAAAACGAACATGCCAAGGACAATCACGACCAGCGCCGGAATGACGATCTGAAGGATCGACATGACGTTCTGCTGCGCCCACAACATGATCCCGCCTGTTTCTTCCGGCGTTTCCACCGCTTCATATTCATGGAAGGGCATTGATTTGACCGTGACAACATCGCCGCGCGCTTCTTCAAAGCCAACGGAAGCAGTGACAAGGTCGCGGATAGACTGCAACTCTTCCTCCGTACGCGGTGTAACCGTTTGATCTTCCGCCGCAGCCGGTTCGTTGATTAGAACAGCCACGTGCACACGAGAGATCGCGCCTGGCATTTTCTCACGCTGGCGTTGCACCTCAGAAATATCAAAGCGCGTTGTTTCATTTGTTTCGGAGCGCGAATTGCTCGACGGGGTCTGCTGCCCGCCAGCCTCTCCATCAGGCAGATTACTCGCCACAGTGACAGCGCTTGTCCCGCCCGTGCCGGATTCCTGCATGTCAGCGGTCTCACGACCCATCATCACCCGGCTATCGGGGTCAAGAATACGCTCGGAAACCGTCTCACGCTCGCGATCAATGTCTAAAGAAACTGTTACCCGCGCATTGCCCGGTCCGACGCGCGCCTCCAGCAAATCGATCAAATTCGCCTCAAGTTTGCGTTCACGGTCGCCGACCTCGCCTTCGGCCACCTCCATCGGGTCGCCTGCGCCGGGTTTCAAAATCACGCCGTTGACGGAATCGATAACTGCTACCTGCTCCGGATTGAGGTTGGGCACGGCGAGCGCAATCAGATAGCGCATGGCCGTCGCCTGATTAACGTCGAGGCGGCCGCGGCTCATGGTAATGGTCGCTGACGCGCTAGGCGGCTGCCGGCGGCGCGTGAATGAGGATGATTTCGGAACCGCAATGTGTACGCGCGCGGATTTAACGCCCGGCGTCGCCAGTAATGTGCGCGCCAGCTCGCCCTCCTTGGCGCGCCAATAAGCGGCGTCAAACATTTCAGAAGTGGTTGCAAAGCCGTTTAATTCGTCAAGAAGTTCAAAACCCGGCTGTCCCTGTCTTGGTAACCCTTGCCGGGCGAGCGCCATCCGCAATGCATCGCGGCGTGGTTCAGGAACATAGATCGCCTCTCCCCGCACCTCGGCGTCTACATCCATGGCTTCGAGCGCAGAAAGGACATCGCCAGCCGCAGATGCGTCCAGCCCGCCATAGAGAAAAGCCATGCGGGGCTGTGTCGCCATGTTCATGACGGCGCTGCATACAATCAGCGTGGTGACAAGAACGCCGACCAGAATGGTCTTGCGCGAAAAAGACAGTTCGTTCCAGACAGAAGCGAGTTTCAACATTACCCCGACCTATTCGACTATGTGCGTTGGCCGCATACGTTTCTAATTTTCTTAGTTAATTTCTCGTTGTTTGATTAATTTTGAGTTTACGAATGCGTGCTTAAAGTACAGCCAAAGATTAATGGATTGACCATCGTGGCTGACGAAGAAAAAGCAGCGGAAGAAAAGCCTAAAGAAGGCGAAGAAACCGAAGAGCCAAAAAAGAAAGGCCTCGGTCTTATTCCGATGATTATTGCGGCAATCGTCGTTGCCGGCGTTGCCGCCGGGGCTGCATTCATGTTTGCACCTACGCCAGGCGGCGATAGCGAAGAACAACACGCCGATGCAGGCGACGAACATGGCGATGATAAAACCGGAGATCACGGAGCCAAAGACGAACACGGCGAAAAGAAAAAAGACAAAAAGAAGAAAAAGAAAAAAGGCGGCGGTCACGGCGGCAAAGACGGTGAAGGCGACGTCAAAGCAATCGGTAAAATTCAGCACAGCGAATATGCAACTTTTTTGGTGCTCGATCCGATCATCGTATCGATCCAGCCGATTGGCCGGTCAAAGCATTTAAAAATTTCACTGGTTCTGGAAACCGGTGAAGAAGATGCGGAAACGCTTTTGGAACACGGGTTTTATGTCAAGGATGTGCTCAACACCTATCTGCGTTCCATCGACGGATCGGTTCTTGAAGATCCGGCGGCCATGTCCCGTCTTCGCGCACAAATTCAAAGGCGTATCAGCGCCGTCGTTCCGAACGCGCAAATCAAAAGCGTTCTCATCACAGATTTCGTACTAACCTGAGGGGCTCTCGACAATGGAGATGATCATCAATTTCATGCTGCTCGCCGCGTCCGGTGCTGCAACATTTTACTGCTTCATTCTGAGCCGAAAGCTTGAGGCGCTGAAAAGCACCGAAAAGGGTTTGGGCGCGACAATCGCGACAATGTCGCATACGGTTGAGCAAGCGCGCACTACCGTCGCTATGGCGAAAGAGACAAGCGCTGAAAGCATTGCTGAACTTTCGCCTCTCGTTGAAGAAACAAAAGAAATTCTGCCGCAACTTTCCGAAATGATTGATGTGATCAGCGAACTTGCTGAAATCGCGATCCGTGACGTCAATGACGCCAGCGGCAAGGCTTCGGCCGCTCTAGACGAAAGATTGGCGAAAGCACGCGAATTGCAGGAAAAACTTGACCAGCAGATTGATTTCTTCCTGGTTGATGATCCCGATCCGGATGGCCCTGGCACGCGCCATGTGCCGGAGGAACAAGAAGGCAATGTCGCGTTCCTTGATGAAGATGACGCACCGACAACGCCGAAAAGACGCCGCCAGTCGAAAGTTTCCGCCGCTTTGATGACAGCGCGCAACCAGCAAAAAATGAAAAAACTGGCCGGATAAGCCCAATGAAAACCAGAGCGCTTCTCGTACTTGGGGTCGTTTTTTTCGGCTCCTTTATCGGCCGGATCGCCGTGATGGCTGCTGACGCCATGGCGGAGAACGACCACGCCCCGGCCGATCACGCCGCGACGCCGGTTGCCGATTCTTGCATTGGCGGCGAACTTGCCGCAGCAGTGAAAGACCGGATGTATGCGCTTGACCAACGCGAAACCAAAATCGCCGATCGTGAAGCAGAACTCAAAACATACGAAACCCAGGTCGACAAACGCCTCGCCGAACTGGAAGAAGCGAATAACAAGCTACAGACCAGCATCAAAATCGTTCAGGATGGGCGCAATGAAGATATCGCCAAACTGGCGGCAATCTATGAAGGCATGAAACCAGCGCAAGCCGGCGACATCATCAACGAAATGGATGCAAAGTTTGCCGCCGGGTTAATTTCATCCATGAACAGTGAACAAGCAGCACAAATCGTTGCAAACATGGATTCTCAAAAAGCGTATCTGGTGAGCGTTATCCTTGCCAACCGTACGCAAGGCGAATGACGGACGCGTCGAAACGTCACCACAGAAATCATTCCCAAAATGACAAATGAAAAAGCCGGTTTCAGTGAAGATTAACTTCTTCATGAAACACTCGTTAAGCGAGTCATTAAACTTTTAGGTTTTAGTCGTGGTGTCATGGGCAGTATTCTCGGAATAATTATCACTCTCTGCATGGTTTTCGGCGGTTACATCATCGCCGGCGGCAAGATGGAAATCATCATCCACTCCCTGCCCTATGAGATCATGATCATCGGCGGCGCCGCCGTAGGCGCGTTCTTCGTCGGCAACTCGTTTGGCGTTATCAAACAGGCCGGTGGCGATATCATGAAAGCGCTGACCGGTCCGAAATGGAAGCGCAGCGATTATCAAGACCTGTTGTGTCTGATGTATGAGCTTCTTCGCGTGGCCAAAGAAAGCCCTGTTCAGGCTGAAGCGCATATCGAAAACCCTGAAGAGTCCTCGATCTTTTCACGCTACCCGAAAATCGCCAAGGACCACGAAGCCGCAGACATAATTTGCGATACGATCCGCTCTATCCTGATGAATTTCGACAATCCGCATCAGGTCGAAGATCTGCTCGAAAAGCAGCTTGAAGCATTACACGAGGAAAGCATGCATGGCGGCCACGCCTTGCAAACAATGGCTGACGCCCTGCCCGCGCTTGGCATTGTTGCGGCTGTTCTCGGCGTTATCAAAACCATGGCCTCGATTGACAAGCCGCCGGAAGTGCTGGGCCAGATGATCGGCGGCGCGCTGGTTGGAACGTTTCTCGGCGTTTTCCTCGCCTACAGTCTTGTCGGACCGCTGGCGGCGAAAATCATGGCCGTGCATGAAGAAGAACAACGGTTTTACCAGTTAATCCGGGAAACAATTGTCGCGCATTTGCAGATGCATTCGCCGCAAATGTGCGTTGAGGTCGCGCGCCGGAACATTCCTAGCCACGACCGGCCGAAATTCAATGAAATCGAAGAAGCGCTGAAAGCGCTGAAGAAAGACGCTGCATGATAAAACGCGCGCTTTTCATAACTCTGCTTTTGTTGTTTCCGGGCGGCGTGTTCGCTTCGGAAACATTGCCTGTTCGCGCGGGCGAACATGGCGAGTATTCGCGTCTTGTTATTCCTGACGCACCGGGTGACTGGCGTATTTCAACATCAGACCGCAAGGTCGAAATCGCCCTGCCCAGCAAGGACTATGAGTTCGAACTTTCCGACATTCTGGAAAAGCGCAAAGCGCACCGCGTATTGTCCGCGCGCGTCGTTGACGGTGATGCAACGCGCTCACTGGTGTTGACGCTTACTTGTGATTGCCCGGTCCGCACCTCAAAAGGCGATTCAGGATCGCTGGTTGTTGATATTTTTAACAACGGCCCAACGGCTTTGGCGCCGACGCAGGAAGATACGCCTGAAACCGACGCCATGCGGCAAGCAGCGAAACAAGCGCCTGAAAATGCGCCATCAACGCCAGAAAGCATGCGTGAAGCGCGCGACCGAATGATCGCGCTGCTTGCAGAAGCGCGCCACCAGGGCGTTGTTCAGCTTAAAATCGATGAGAAACGCAATGAATCAGAATCCGAAAACAACGGAAAACCAAAACCTCAACCTGCAGTGGAGCCAACGCAAGCTGCGCATACGGCGCCTGAATTTGATCCGGCGACGGCATCTGATACGCCGCTCGCGAACGAGGCGCGCCTTGACCCGCCGGCGTTGACCGCAAGCAAGAGCGAAGCACCACAAGCTGAATGCGTCGATGCGTCCCTTTTTGACGAACCGCTAAGCGAGGAAGGCAAGCTCGACTACTCGACTATCGCCAAACTGCGGCATCGTCTTGCGGCGTCGACAGATCCGTCAGAAATTCAAGACCTCGCCCGCACGCTGGCGCTAGGCTATATCCATATCGGTTTCTTTGAAGAAGCAAGCGCCATCGCAACGCCTCGTGCTGAATCAGGCGATGAACATATGGCGGTCGCTGCAAGTCTTGCCGACCTTGGCGCCGGCGCCAAGTCACGCGCGCGCAAGTCAATTGCGCCCTTTAAAAATTGCGGACCGTTGTTTGAACTGACATATGCCGCCGCCAGCCCCGATGACGATACGGCAGGAAACCTTTCCCAAGCACACATTGACGCCCTGAAAAAAATGACACGCGCATTACGGGCGCCAATAGCTGAAATGCTCGCACTCAATGCTGTTGAGAAAGGCGATCAGACACTCGCCCGAATTATCTATGATATCGCAAAAGAGGCGCGCGACGGCGAACACACGGCGGCGCTGGCGATTCTCGAAAAATCACTTGGCGCCGCGCCTGAAGAAGCAAATCATACCAATGAAACGCTCGCAGAAATCGCACAAACCCCCGGTCCGCTGCAGAGCAAGGCCCTCGCCGTTCTTGCACAAGATTACGAAGATCGCGCGGAAGTCGCCTATGAGGGCTTTCTCGACGACCTCGCGCAGCAAACGTCCAAACGCGCTCTGAGCGTTTCCGAAGCACGCGCGACATTTGCCGGCGCCAAGGCGCTCGCCGCTGCAGGCCGCCTGCCCGAGGCTGTCGCCGTACTGAACGCTTCGGCCGAGTCTGCAACACAAGCCGCGCCAGCGGCGAAGGCCGCCGCCGGCGCGATCATCATGAACGGCTTGCTGGGCGATGAAGACGAGCGCCTTGCAGCAGTAAAATCGTTCTTCGACTACAAAGAATTTGTCAGCGGCGGTGAAAACGCCGATGTAAACATCGCCGTCGCACGTGAGCTTTCAAAATTCGGCGCAACATATCTCGTTGACGATGCGCTCGCCGGGCTATCGGCCGGATGGGAAGCCGAAGCGAGCGCTATCAAAGCCCGCACATTGGTCAATAGCGACGAACCAAAGGCTGCGCTTGATGCCGTAGCACAGACGCAAACCAATGCTGAACTCGCAGCAATCAAAGTCAAAGCTTACGAACAGCTTGGCGATCGCAGCGGCGTGCTTTTAACAGTGAAAAGCGCTGTACGCACTGGTGCTGCTGATGACGCCATGACCCGCGCCGCCTGGCGCGGGGAAGACTGGTCGCTTTCCATGGAGGCATTCGACAAGACGCCGGCAAAACAACGCACCACCGGCAGCGCCGCCCGGATTTCGCTCGCGGCGCTTAATGCGGGGCTCGGTTCGTTACCGGCTGCTGCGCGCGAAACGCTTGCACAGGACCCGGAATTACTCGCCGCTATTGCGCATATGTTTGCACCGGCGCCGGCGGTCAGCGTACGCGCGATTGACGCTCTCGGTGAATATTCAGTTGGCGTCGCAAAAGAAACAAACTTTATGCAGAGGGGATTGGGCGATGACTAACACCAGTTACGTCGCGCTTTCAAAACAGGCGGGACTTTCTAAAGAGCTCAACAGCATCGCGAATAATATCGCCAATGCTGATACAGCGGGCTACCGCCGCGAAGGCTTTGTCTTTTCCGAATATGTCCGCATGCTTGAACCGCATGAGCGTTCGGTGTCTCAGACGAATATCGGCGGACGATTTTTCGACGCCGCGCCTGGCGCGCTTGTGGAAACGGGCTCCGCCTACGACGTCGCCATCGAGGGCGAGGGTTATTTCGTCGTGCAAACGCCGAACGGCGAGCGCCTGACCCGCGCTGGCGCGTTCGTCATGGACCGCGAAGGTCAGTTGACGACACAGGAAGGTCACCTGGTGCTTGGCGAGGGATCTTCACCCATCGCCCTGCCCCCGAATGCAACCAACATTACCATCGCCAATGACGGATCGATCGCAGCCGACGGCGCGCCCGTTGGCCGAATGGCGCTTGTGAGCGCCGAGCCGACTGAGCTCATGCGCGAAGGCGGTAACCTGCTGCGTTCAACAGGAGAACTGACGCCGCTGGAACAGCCAAAACTGCGCCAGGGTTTCGTTGAAGAATCCAACGTCAATCCGGTGATGGAAATCTCGCGCCTGATCGAAGTGCAGCGTGCTTATGAAATGGGTCAGAAACTTTTGAAAGATGACGACGAACGGATCTCGAAAACCGTCGAAGCCATGAGAGCTCGCTAAGAGCCAATTTGTAAGGAGGGTTTCACATGCAAGCCTTGAGAATCGCAGCGACCGGCATGGATGCGCAGCAAAAGCGCGTCGAAGTCGTATCGAACAATATCGCGAATATGAGCACGACGGCCTATTCCACCCGCCGCGCCGAATTTGCGGATTTACATTACCAACAGCTTCGCGCGCCAGGGGCCATATCATCATCCACCGGCCTCATCGCCCCGTCGGGCATCGAAATGGGTCTCGGCGTGCGCACCGCCGCCGTTTCGGTCAATCACGAGCAAGGCTCGCTGCGGCAAACAGGCGGCGATCTCGACCTCGCGGTCGAAGGACGCGGCATGTTTGAGGTGACGCTGCCTTCAGGCGATCCAGCCTATACGCGCGACGGCGCATTCAAGCGCACGGGCGAAGGATTAATCGTCAATTCCGAAGGCTATCCCCTCGCTGGCGACATCACTATTCCTGAGGACGCGCGGTCCATCACCATCAACAACAACGGCGAAGTCTTCGCCTATTTCGATGGACAGACCGCCGGCCAGCAGATCGGCACCCTGACGCTGACGCTGTTCGCCAATGAAAAAGGCCTTGAGGCGCTTGGGGGCAATCTTTTCCGTGAAACCGAAGCTTCAGGCGCGCCAATCCCCGGCGAGCCGGGCATCGATGGCCGCGGCGCGATCCGACAGGGCTTCCTAGAAGAATCCTCCGTGGACGTTGTTCAACAGATCGCTGATCTCATCGAGGCGCAGCGCGGTTATGAGCTGAACTCGAAAGTCATCTCCGCTGCTGACCAGATGCTCGGTTCGACAACGCAGATCAGGTAACGCCATGAAACGCATAACCACATATACTCTGGCGTTGCTTGGCTTGTTCGCCAGCGCCGCGTTTGCCGACGATGCGGCAGCGCCGACCTCGCCCGCCGAGGCGCAAACGAACGACGACCTGCCGATCATCGCCACCATTGCCGCCAAGAAAAAACTGGCGCCAGTGAAAGCCGCAAATCATCTGCGCGCCGGCGCGATCCTGCACGAATCCGATTTGGCCACCGATGGCGACAAAGCCGCCTATGAACCTTTCATCGGCATGGAGCTGAAACGCGCCGTTTATGCCGGCAAAGTCATCACCGCAAACGATATCGGCATGCCGACGCTGATCGATCGCAACGCTATCGTCATGCTCGAATTTGAACGCGGGCCTCTGCTCATCACAACGGAAGGCCGCGCGCTCGACGCAGGCGCCGTTGGAGAAATGGTGCGCGTGATGAACCTTTCCTCAAAAATCATTCTGACGGCGGAAGTCGTCGGCCCGAACAAGGTGATAACCCGATGACGCTTGCCCGTTATTCAAAATCTGCCGCCCTCATAGCGCTTGTCGCGACTGCGGGATGCTCATCATCGCGTCTTGACCATATGTTCAAGCCGCCATCGATGTCACCCGTGGGCGAAATGCGCAATCCGATGCCTGCGCCCGCGCCCGAACGCTATAATGTGCCCCCGAAAAACGGCGGCGTAACTGAGCCGACGCATACTACCGCATCGCTTTGGCATTCAGGACCGACATCCCTGTTCGGCGACCGCCGGGCACGCAAATCTGGTGACATTGTCACGGTCGTTATCGAGATTGATGAAGAAGCGGAAATGAAAAACCGCACGGACCGTTCACGATCATCGTCCGACGGACTCTCTGTTCCCGCCCTTCTCGGTGTTCCATCGCTGGCGCAAGACGTTTTGCCCGGTGGCGCTGGACTGGACCCGGCCATCGATGCGTCATCGAACAACGCATCATCAGGCGATGGCACAATCAAGCGTGAGGAACGGATTACCTTACGCATCGCCGCCACCGTTATCGGCGAATTGCCGAACGGTCACCTTGCGATTTCCGGCAGTCAGGAAATCCGCGTGAATTACGAGCTGCGCGAACTTCTGGTCGGCGGCATCATCCGCCCTGAAGACATCGCGCGTAACAACACAATCACCTATGACAAAATCGCTGATGCGCGCATTTCGTATGGCGGGCGCGGTCAGATCAGCGACCTTCAAAAAGCACGGTATGGCTCGCAAATTCTCGACATGATCTCACCGTTCTAAGCCGGCGCGTCGATGACAGTGGCGAAAACCATACACATTTCGGGGCTGAAAATAGGCTTTCAAAAATATGGAATGCTCGATGATCCCGGAAAGCGAAGAGATTTTCGCCCTAAAGATGAAGGCTTTTTTAACGGGTCAGCCGTCACAACATAGGAAACAGTCTGGCGCTAAATGAAAAAACTGCTTCCCATCATCATTATCCTTGTCGCCGGCATTGCTGGCGGCGGCGGCGGCTATTTTTTTAAACTGCAAGCCTCGCAAGGCGGCGGTGAAGAACACGCTGCAGCCGATGGCGAACATGGCGAAAAATCCGATGACGGCCATGGCGATAAGAAAGACAAAAAGAAGAAAAAGAAAAAAGGCGGTCACGGCGAAGCCGATACAAGCAGTACTGTTTATATGAAATTTGGCCGCCAGTTCGTCGTTCCTGTAGTCCAGAACGGCAAGCCGCGCTCAATGATGATCATGGACATCAACATCGAAGTGGACAGCGAACAAGGCGAAACGGTTTACGCTTACGAACCGCGTTTGCGCGACGCCATACTTTCTCATCTGATTATGAAAGCCGGTGACGGCGACCTGCCGCTCATGCTTGAAGATACAGCCGTCATGGAGAAGACCAAGGCCGAGATTTTGGCTATCTCTAAGACTATCATCGGCGATGGCGCGTTGCAGGTCCTGATCCAGGACATCGGGATGCAGAGTTATTAGAACGCCGGGCGAAAAAGTGGAATCCGGTTTTTCGCAAATCAGGCGCGACAACTAAGAATCTAGATCAGCGGGTGATGCAACCTTATCGCCCGATGATCTAGGCGCCCAAAAAGCGTTGCAGTCTTATGTCATCGTCATCCCGGACTTGATCCGGGATCCATTATATACGCAATAGCTATTCATATTAGCTGGATGCCGGGTCGAGCCCGGCATGACGCGTTTCTATTCTTTAGCCGGAAATTTTTAAGAAGCAGCTTGCTGCTGTTCTTCTTCAAGGGCGCCGAGGCCTGTGATCTGGTCCGGCGTGACTTCAACGCCGCCATCAAGAACGATAGACGGTTCGCCCTCAGCATTCAGCCGCACTTCGCGCACGCCGCCGAAAGTGTTCGCCGCTTCCTGGCCAAGCACGGTTCCGTCGGCTGCATAATAAATGGCGTTGACGGCATAAGCGCCTTGCGGCGCTGGCGCGCCGTTAACAAGACCATTCCAGGTTTGAACGCCCGTCGAGTTTACTGACGGAAAGCGCGCGATTTCAGCGCCGTTACGGTCAGAAATCACGGTCTGAACATAGGCGGCTTCGCTTGAACCAGACAGACGATACTTCACCGGATCGCCATCAAAAAAGGCGGGCGCATCAGTCGCCTCAGCCTGCTTGCCGATCCAACTCGCGTACTTGTCGATATTGCCGCCACCGCCCAGCGCATCTGCGATAGAATCCAGCTTGTTATTGGCGTTGACGAGCTGTTCAACGGAAGAGAATTGCGCGAGCTGCGCCACGAACTCAGTTGAGTCTGCCGGGTCAAGCGGATCCTGATTCTTTAGCTGCGCCGTGAGCAACGTCAGAAAGTTTTGAAAGTCGACGGCGTTAAGGCCGGTGTTCTTGCTTTCCGTTTCCGACGCTGAGGCCTGGGCTGCTTGCGCAGCAGCGGCCGTTGATTGTGATTGCTGATTTTGTGGTGTCGAGCCAGTTGGTGATACAGCCTGCATGATATTCCCCGTCCTGGATTTTATAGACGCCGGTCGAGACGGCCAAGCATGGCCATGCGATCTTGCTGATCAAGCTCGCCCGCCGCATCCGATTCCAACTGTTCAGCCGAAACGACATAAGAATTCCCGGCCTCTGCGTTTTCTTCAGCCGGGTTTTCCGCGCCCTGCTCTGCAAACTGCAGATCAAGACCTTCAAAGCCCTGCTCCGCCAAGGATTTCTGGAATGCATCCGCATGGCGGCGCATCAGGTCCAGTGTTTCCGGCGTATCGGCTGAAACAACCGCGCGCACAAGCTCTACGCCGTCACCTTCGAAGTTAATCGTAACCCGGCCGAGTTCCGGCGGATCGAGACGCACTTCAAGGCGCCCCTCGCCTTGCCGCGCGACAACCGCAGCGATGATCTGATCGCGCACCGGGTTGATGTTGAGCGTTTTGTCTGCCGCAGCAGAGGCTGTCTCAATACGCAACTGCGCGCTGCGTTCTGAAACAGGCGCGTCAGCGTCGATAACGCCTGTAAACGGTGTAACTTCAGCTTTTGCGGTTTCACCAAGCGCCTTTGCGGCAGCTGCGACAGGGTTATTTAATCCTAAAGACAAGCCGTTCTTCTGTGCACCATTACGAGGTGAAAGAAACGCCTGTTCATTGGCGCTATCGTTATTCGGCCCAAGACGTAGCTCAAGGCTGTTTTCTTCAATGAAGCCGTTATCCCCGGTCACAAGCGGCGATGTTCCAACTTGCATTGTCGCGGCTCCCACCGCTCCAGGTCCTTGCTTAACAGTAGCAACGTTGATGAGCGGCGCCTCGCCGGGCGAACCGGGGGCAAACAACCCTTCAACTTGCGAGCCATCAGAACCTTCTTGCGGTATGAGTGCGTTCCCGCTTCGAAGCTCACCCTGATTGAGCGATTCAAGAAGCTCACTATTCGTGGTTTCTGCTGCGAGTTTTGTGGAGACTTCCGGAACGTTTGCGTCACCGCCTGGCGTTAGCAAACGATTCAGAATGGCGAAGAAACCGTTACTATCGGTTTGCGCATTTCCGGATGAATTTAATGAGGTCGCACTGACACCGCCTTCGACAGAAGGTTTGGCCCCGAGCGATGTGAGAAAAGCGAGCGGCGAATTTTGCATAAAGCTTTCCTACGTTTGATAACTTATTTTTTAGTTACGGCGCGTAGGTTTACTTAAAATTTTTTCTATCTGGAGCGCCTTGATGGATATCGCCGCCCTTCCGGCAATCATGAATGCGGCATCGTTAAAAGATGCAAACGAAACCGCGCCTGAGGCTACGCGTCGTGATGAAGAGATACGCGCAAAGGCCAAGGAATTCGAAGCGGTCTTTATCGCTGAAATGCTTTCGCATGCCGGCCTCGATAAGGCGGTATCGGAAAATTCCGGGCATGGCGGTGAAGCGTTTTCTCGCATGCTGGTTGAGGCCTATGCGGAACAACTAGCAGACAAAGGCGGGTTTGGTCTCGCCGATCAGATATATCGCCAATTGAAGGGCCAAAGCTCGTGAATGCACAACTTGCAAAACTGAAAACCATCATTTCTGATCTCGCCAGGGTAACGGAAGCTGAACGCAACGCCATCGCAAAGCGCGCTTTTGACGCAGTCGCTGAAATGGCGGATCAAAAAGAAACGCTACTGTCCGAGTTTGAAACGCTGTCGCGCGAACTTGGTGAATCGGATTTAACGGAGTCTCTTATACAAGAACTCGATAAAATCCGCGCGCAAGCAGATGAAAACGCAACGATTTTAAAAGCTGCAGCCGAAGGCGCCAGGAGCGCGCGAGCACGGTTGCAGTCATTGCGAGAGTCCGAACTTAAAACAGGCATGTACGGCGCTGATGGCGCCGCTGTCAAAAACCCGAATGCTTCAACGTTTGCTTCAAAAGCATGAGGTTAAGGGCTTGTTATACCCTTCAGTGTACTTTCCACGAATGCAGTCCTCAGGACTGTTGCGGACGCGCCTAAATGGTTCGCCGCGAGCTAAAACGGCTCGAAAACCCCGCGCAACCCGCGGGACTCCCGGCAACTCCCTCGTGAGGTCGGACCGTTAAACCTAACGATCCAACAGGAGTATAAAAATGAACTCTCTACTGACAAACACTTCCGCCATGGTTGCCTTGCAGAACCTTCGTTCGGTCAACAAAGACCTGAATATGGTTCAAGAGCAGATTTCGACTGGTAAAAAAGTCGGTAATGCAAAAGACAACGCAGCTATCTTCGCGATCTCCACGGTCATGCAGTCTGACGTGAAGGGCTTTGAAGCGATCAACCAGTCGCTTAATCTTGGCGCTTCGTCCGTTGGCGTTGCTCGTGGCGCGGCGGAAAAAGTGACTGAATTGCTCACCGAGATTAAAGGTCTCGTTGTTGCTGCTCAGGAAGAAAACGTTGACCGTGCAAAAATCCAGACGGATATTGGCCAGCTTCGCGACCAGATTTCGTCTATTGTTGATGCTGCTCAGTTCAACGGTTTGAACTTTCTTAAAGGTTCAGACACCACATCGTTCCTCGCGTCTCTTGACCGCGATTCAGGTGGCAGCGTTACAGCCAGCAACATTTCCGTTTCCGCTCAAAGCCTTGAGCTGACGGCTGGTACTGCTGTTGCTAGCACGCTGACTGGCACGACTGGCGCCAACGGCACTGCTGACTCTGCTGCAGCACTTGTTGCGACAGGCAACGACTTTACGTTGACTGTCACTGGCACGGTCGCTGATGGCAACGTCCTTGAGCTGAAAATCGACGGTACGCGTTTCTCGTACACTGTTGACACCGGCGAAGACGAAACCGACGTCGCAAACGCTATCAACAACGCGATCAATGATGCCGGCATCGCTGGCGTTACCGCAGCTGTTGCCGGCGGCACTGTCACCATCTCGAACGCCACTGGCGGCGCTGTTGCATTCGAAGCTGCAGTGACTGACGGCAGCGGCGGTCTTGCTGGCCTGACAGGCATCAACGTCGAGTCTGATCCTACAGGCGCACTTTCTGAGATCGAAGATCTCATTGATTACGCCGTGGACGTATCTGCTGAATTTGGTTCCGCTCAAAAGCGTATCGAAATTCAGAACGAATTCGTCACGAACCTGACGGACTCACTGAAGACAGGTATCGGCGCCCTGACGGACGCTGATCTGGAAGCCGCTTCGGCTCGCTTGCAGTCTCTGCAGGTGCAGCAGCAGCTGGGTATCCAGGCGCTGTCTATTGCGAATCAGTCGCCGAACTCAATCCTCGGCCTGTTCCGCTAATAACAACTTCCCTCACGGAGGCCTTCGGGCCTCCGTGAGACCTTAATGATAAAAAAAGATTGGGTACGGGGTAAGAAGATTATGACAGTTTCAGCGCTCGCGAGAAACGCCTATCAACAATCAACCAAAAGCACGGCGGAGCCGCGTTCCGTAGAGCGCCAGTTGCTGACCCGTCTTACGAGCGCGCTGATCGCAGCGGACAAGTCGCGCGATACTGACAAAGCCGGCGTTGCAAGAGCGCTTGGAAAGAACCTGGAATTCTGGACAGTTATTGCTGCCGATGTCGCCAGCGAAGGCAACCAGCTTTCAGCGGAATTGCGTTCGCAGCTTTTTTATCTCTACGAGTTCACACGCTATACGACAAACAAGATTTTAGGCGGCGATGACAGCGTTAGCATTCACCCGCTGATTGAGATCAACCAGAATATCATGGCCGGCCTTCAAGGAGGCCCACAAGGCGCCGCTTCATGACAGGGCTCGTTATAAAGCTGAAACCGAACGAGAAAGTGCTCGTGAACGGCGTGATCCTCCAAAATGGAGATCGCGCCGCAAGCATAAGAGTGCGTTCGAATGATGTTTCTATTCTGCGCGCCAGCGACGCCATCCAGAAAGAAGACGCCAACACGCCGTTAAAGCGTATTTATTACGTCGCACAGCTCGCTATGGCAGGTGAAGCAGAGGCCGAAGCAGCATCAAGAGAGATTCTAACAGGCCTCGAACCGTTGCGGCCTATTTTTTCTGGTGAAGCGGAGGGTGAACTTTCACGCGCCGTAAACGCGGCGGTGGAAAAGAAGTTTTTCGTCGTCATGCGCGCCGTGAAAAAATTATTTCCACTTGAAGAGGCTCTGCTTAACCGTTCTTCACAAACCGCGTTAGCGTCATGACCTTTTATCCAGCCATTCCCCTTGGTGGTTATCTTGGCTGGAAAGTCTTTGACAACAGCGCCGACCGGCAGTTTGAGGTGTTCAAAAACTCTCCGACGATTGTCCGCAACGTCGAATATTTTCGTGAAAATATCGCGGAAGCGAAAACCGCAGAAGATCTCGTCAATGATCGCCGCTTGCTCGAGGTTGCGTTGGGCGCCTATGGACTTCAGGAAGAGATCAATAAAAAGGCCTGGATTCAGAAAATCCTGGAAGAAGGCACAGACCTCAGCGACGCGTTCGCAAACCGCCTTAGCGATTCGCGTTGGCGTGAATTCGCAAAAGGCTTTGGCTACGGAAACTTCACGGGCCCTCAGGTCGGAATTGAATCCTTCCGAGAGCAAACAGCGAACAACTATCTTGAAAGAGCGTTTGAAGTACAAGTCGGCGATGTCAACACTGATATGCGGCTTGCCATGAACTTCCGCCGCGAGATCGCCAAAATTGCAAACGGCGCCAATGTTGAGACTGCCGGATGGTTTCAGATCATGGGACAAGAACCCTTGCGCGCCGTTATGGAAGGCGCACTGGGGCTCCCCTCTTCCGTTGGTCAGGCTGACATTGACAAGCAGAAAGACTTGTTCGCGCGCAAGGCGGAGCAATTTTTTGGCGGCAAGTCACCCGCCGTCTTCAAAGACCCGGTTAAGGTCGAAGACGCGCTCCGCCGGTTTTTTCTGCAAACTGAAATTCAAAATGGCCCGACGGCGTCGACACCCGGCGTGGCGGCGCTTTCCATTCTTGGCGGCGGCCCCTCGCTCGGCGCAAGTTCCATAGCAAATCTGTTTATATCGAACACATTCTAACCCAACGCATTGGCGTGGGTAGAAGACGCGCCTTTGCGCCCGCCATGAACAGCCCGGTTTAATCTTTCAAAACTGGCAGAAATCCCACCAGCGTTTTTCTCTGAAATGAATGCATCGAGCTTTGGCCAGATTTCCAAAGCGCGATCAATCTGCGCATCGGCGCCATGTGCGTAAAGCCCCGCACGAACGATTGTTTCTGAATCTTCGTATGCACGCAGGATCGCCCGCGCTTCGCGTAGCAACAGGTTTTCTTCTTCCGTTGCTGCGCGCGGCAAAGACCGCGATACGCTGCGCGAAACGTCAATCGCTGGAAACCGTCCCCGCTCAGCAATAGCGCGTTCGAGCACGATATGTCCGTCGAGAATGCCGCGAATCATGTCGGCGACAGGTTCATTATGATCAGAACCAGCGACAAGGACTGAAAAGACAGCCGTTATGTCACCCTGCCCCTCTTCGCCCGGCCCGGAGCGCTCTACGAGCGATGCGATGGTGCGGAACGTTGACGGCGGGAACGCGTGCAACGACGGCGCCTCGCCTGCCGACAAGGCAATCTCCCGATGCGCTTCAGCGTAACGAGTTAATGAATCAAAGAGCAACAGGACCTGCTTGCCTTGGTTTCGGAAATATTCAGCCGTCGCCATCGCCACATGGGCGCCGCGTTTTTTCGCCAGAGGCGACTGGTCCGCCGTTGAGGCAACGACAACAGACTTCTTCATGCCCTCAGGGCCCAGAACTTCTTCTACAAAGCCGCGCACCTCGCGGCCACGCTCGCCAATCATGGCAACGACAGCCACATCGCATTCAACGCCACAGGCGATTTCACCGAGAAGAGAAGATTTGCCAACGCCTGACCCAGCAAAAAGGCCGACCCTCTGCCCGCGACAGATCGGCAAAAGCGTATCGAGAACGCAAAGGCCGGTTGGTAAACGATTTCCTAATGTTTTGCGCAACGCGGCGTTGGGCGCTGCATGTTCCAGCGCGACCGGCGTATCGCCATGGCCTAGCGCTTCGCCATCCATGGCGTTGCCAAACGGATCCACAATGCGCCCGATCCAGTCTTCGCACGGCATGGCGTCACCGCCAGCGCGGTCAAGACTTGCAATGTCGCCAATAGCAGCACCGACAAGCGAGTCAAATGCAAACCCCGTCGCTTTGTCGCCATCCATAGCGACGATTTTCACACGCACGTCGCGTCCGCTGCCGGTCGCGATACGCACCGTGTCGCCAAGAGACGCATAACCTGCAAGGCCTTCGATTTTTATCGACAGTCCATCGGTCGCCGTAACGACGCCATAATGTTGCGGACCTGCGGTCTTTAACAATTTCTCAAGTTTCGCCGGCGCTAAAGACAAGCTCATAATTTCAAACGTGGTTAACAGTTCATTCAGCTAATAGGCGCAATTATTCCTTACCGCTGGTTAAAGCGAGGTGTACATGTTTAACGATCTCAAGATTTTGCACACGGCTTCTTTGTTGGCCCGGCATTCTGTCGAACGTCATACGCAAATCGCGGAGAATATCGCGAATGCGGACACGCCTGGCTATAAAGCCAAAGACGTAGAAGCCTTTTCGGAAGCTTTCGCGCGCAACGAACAAAAGATCGCGAATGGCGCCGCCAGTACGGCATTTCGCGCCGAACGTGTCGAGATTCCAGGCATTTCCTCGCCTAACGGCAATACGGTTTCTCTAGAAGATCAAATGTCGCGTTCAACAGCTGCGACACGCGATCATGACACGGCCCTGACTATTTATTCGAAGACTTTATCGATGCTGCGTTCAGGTCTTGGCAGACGGTAGGAGCGATAAATGAACCCATTTGACAAAATTTCCGCTTCGGCCATGTCCGGCATGCGCGCGCAAGCGCAGCGCCTTGAAGTGGTCAGCGAGAACATCGCCAACGCAGACACACATGGTTACAAGCGCAAGCTTGTTTCCTTTGAGAATGTCTTTGACCGCAAGGAAGGCGTCACTAACGTCGAACTTGGCCGGGTATTCCTCGACCAGACACCCGGTGAAGACGTTTTCGATCCGAACCATCCGTTTGCCAATGAAGACGGTTACGTCACCATGTCGAATGTCAACATGATGACGGAATTCGCTGATGCGCGTGAAGCCACGCGCTCATACGAAGCAGGTCTCGAAGTCTTTCAACAGGCCCGCGACATGTACAAATCGCTACTCGACATCCTGAAGAAGTAATAGGGAACGTCACCAATGAAGCTTGCAACTTTCCAGGCCGCACAAGGCTATAACCTCGCAAAGTCAGCGCTGAAAACGGAAAACCCGGCAGCCAAGGCCGGCGAAAATATCGCCAAGCCTGCTCAAACAACGGACGCCAACGTAGTGTTCAAGGCTGTTCATGATGTCGCCGCGACGGTCGCCAAGGGCGAACAGGCGTCAATGAATTACATGACTGGCAATGCTGACCCGCACTCCGTTGTGGAAGCCCTCGCCGCAGCCGAACTCGCTGTCGAAACGGCAGTCACTGTGCGCGACAAGGTGGTGGAAGCCTATCAGGAATTGATCCGGATGCCGGTTTAACGGGGGATTTCATGACCGAAGCGGAAATCGCAGACATCATGAGGCAGTTTTTGTGGGCGGGCGTCTGGATGGGCGCACCGATGATCGGCGCAGCGCTGATCGTTGGTATTGTGGTTGGCCTTTTTCAGGCGCTGACGTCAATTCAAGAGCTGACCATTACTTTTGCGCCAAAGCTTCTTGTCATGCTTCTTGTGTTCTGGCTTTCCGCCGGACACATGGCGCGCATGCTGTCCAACCTGTTCGACACGGTGGTGTTGAAGGCCATCGCCGGAACTTAAGAACCGTTCAAGAAAGTCAGTTATGGACAGCGTACTTAAACTAAACCTGCCGGGACAAACGACGGTTTTGCTCGCCTTCGGCCTGATGGCGATCATTGTCATGATGGTCCTTCCTGTACCGGCGTTCATGCTGGACATCGGGCTGACGCTGTCGTTTGCCCTGGCCATCCTGATTTTCACCATGACGCTGTTCATTGAACGCCCGCTTGATTTTTCAGCGTTTCCAACGATCCTTCTCGGTTCGTTAATGCTGCGCTTGTCGCTGAACGTATCGTCTACAAAACTCATCATCGGCGAAGGTCACACGGGGCCTGACGCGGCCGGCCGCGTCATTGAAGGCTTCGCCATGTTTGTTATGGGCGGCAATATTTTCCTGGGGCTGGTGGTTTTCGGCGTCCTTCTGATCGTCAACTTCATGGTGATCACGAAGGGCGCCGGCCGCATGGCCGAGGTTGGCGCCCGTTTCGCTCTTGATGGCATGCCGGGCAAACAGCTTGCGATCGACTCAGACATCGCCGCTGGCGCCATCACGCATGAGGAAGCAAAAGCCCGCCGTAAGGAAGAACAGGATGAAACAACATTCTTCGGTTCTCTCGACGGCGCGTCCAAGTTTGTCAAAGGCGACGCCATCGCCGGTCTGTTGATTACGCTTTTGAACCTGGTTGTCGGGCTTGCCATGGGCATAGGCGTTCATGGACTTTCAGTCGGCGACGCTGTTTCTTCTTATTCTATCCTGACAGTCGGCGACGGTCTCGTATCGCAAATTCCGGCTGTCATCATCTCCATCGCGGCAGCGCTTCTGCTTTCCAAGGGCGGCGTCGCAGGGTCCGCTGATAAGGCAATGCTGGCGCAGCTCGGCACCAATCCGCTCGCCATCGGTACGGTCGGCGCGATCCTGGCGGTTTTCGCTTTCATGCCGGGCCTTCCGTTCATTCCATTTTTTGTCGCCTCGGCCATGGCGTTCGGCGCCGCGTATTTTATTTACAAAGACCTCGAAGCAAAAAAACAGGCTGACGTCGCCAAACCGGCGGAAAAGCCGAAAGACAAGAAAAAACCGCTGGGCGATATTCTAGACGTGGACGAAATCCATGTGGAGTTTGCCGGCGACCTCACTCCGCTTGCGCTTGATAACGTCAACGGGCTCGAGCCTCGTATCGTCAAGATTCGTCAGTATATCGCCGGCGAGTTCGGATTCATCATTCCGCCGATCCGCCTGACAGACAACCTTGAACTCAACGCAAAAGAATATGTCGTCAAAATTCAGGGCGTCACCGCCGCGAAAGGCATTTTGCACCCTGACAAGGTTTTGGTGATTGTCGACGATCTTAACCAATTGCCTATCCCGGGTGATGATTGCGAAGAACCAGTGTACGGCGCGCCAGCGCGCTGGATTGAGCGTTCCGCTCGTGATGACGCCATGTCCATGGGACATGCCGTCGTCGAACCGGCGGAAGTCGTCTCGACCCATCTGCTTGAAACGATCAAACAGAATTTTTCGCAACTTGTTACACGCCGTTCCGTACAACGCATCTTCGACGAGTTCTGCAAGAATTCGGATCAGGAGCGCGCAGCATCCAACCGCCGCCTCCTCGATGATTTCGTTCCGGACAAGGCGCCGCTTGAGTTTGTCCAGACAGTATTCCGCCTTTTACTCGACGAGCGCGTGCCGATCCGCAACCTGCCGGTGCTTCTTGAAACCATCGCCGAAGGGCGCACGATGTTTAATACGGCTGAGGAAGTGGCGGAGTTCGTACGCCAGCGCATTTCGCGTCATTTTGTGACGGCGCTACAGAACGAAGACGGCGCCGTGCCGCTGATCCAGATCGGTCTCGATTGGGAATCCACATTCGCCGATCATGAAACCCAGGGCGCAGGCGGCTCTACTGATGTCGCCCTGCCGCCGGAAGACTTTAACAAGCTGGCGCAGGCCGTCGTTGAGCAGATTAATCAGGCGACAGCGCGCAATCTTTATCCGGCGATTGTCACGTCCGCCAAGCGTCGGCGTTTTATTCGCGCCGTGATGAAGGCGAAGAAAATCCGCAATCCGGTTCTTTCATACGAAGAAATCGATTCAGGACTGAAGCCTCTGCTCATCGGGACGGCGTAACCGATGGATTTCTCCGCGCCGCTCTTGCCGATATTGGAAGCTGGCGCGCCGATGATCCTGCTTCTCGGCGCGGTCTTCTCTCGCATTTCGGCTATCGTGTTTCTAACGCCGGGCCTTGGTGAGCGGGCGATACCGGTGCGGGTGCGTCTTGCAGCGGCTATCTGTATCACGATTGTTATCGCACCAATGGTGCTGTCATCTGACATGCGTCCGCCGGAGCAACCCGCTGAAATTCTCGCGCTTTACGCAGCCGAAACTTTATCGGGCCTCGTCATCGGCTTTGGTCTTCGCATCCTCGTTTTCACCTTGCAAATCGCTGGCGCCATCACCGCGCAGCATTTGTCCCTGGCGCAGCTGTTTGGCCCAACGGTTGGCTTCGATTCTGAATCGCCATTTGCAGCCATTCTTGTGATGGCTGGCGTAGCACTTGCCGCAGCGACGGGCATGCATATTCATCTCGTCGGCGCAATCGCAGATGTTTACGAAACATTGCCGTTCGGCATGTTTCCCGGTGCTGAAGAAACCGGCGAATGGTCGACAAACCGCGTCGGTGAAGCCTTGTTCAAGGCCCTGGCGTTGTCGTCGCCTTTCGTCATTCTGGGTTTTCTCTATTCGCTTGCTCTTGCCGCCGCCAGCCGGGCAATGCCGCAGCTTATGGCGGCCTTTGTCGGCGCACCGGCGATTACGCTCGCTGGCCTTGCGCTTTTTGCTGCAGCCGCGCCTATCTTGCTCTTCGAGTGGCTCGAAGGGTTTCAGAATGTTCTTTTTGATCTCTTCGCGGGGCGGCTATGAGTGAAGGTCAATCAGAAGACGGTCAGGAAAAGTCACACGACCCGACGCCGGGGCGAATACAAAAAGCGCGTGACGACGGCGATGTCGCCCAATCGAAAGAAGCTAACGCCGCGGCCTCCTATATCGGATTTTACCTTGCCATTGCACTCGCCAGCGGCGGCGCAGCGGCGACGTTGGCCTTTGGGTTGTCGCAACTCTTGCGCGACCCCGCCACTTTCGCCGCACAAGCTTTTAGCGGCGATAGCGACGGATTTATCTTATCGCTTTCAATGTCTAGCCTAAAGGGCGCTGTTGCTTTTTTTGCACTACCGGCGCTCGGTGTTATTGCCTCGCTTCTGGCCCAGCAATCGATCACTTTCTCACTGAAAAAAATCAAGCCGAAGTTTAATCGTCTGTCGATGGTATCGAATGCGAAGAAAAAATATGGACCTGACGGACTTTCCGAGTTTGCAAAAAGCGCAACAAAACTGATCATTATCTGTATCCTGTTTGGTGCGATATTCGCAACACGGTTTACGCAATTGCCAAGTGACTCGTTGTTGCCAGCGCAAGCGCTGCCACAATCACTGCTTCGCGAAGGCGTCATGTTCGCCGGGCTGATTGTCCTCTTTTCTGTTGCGATCGCCTTGATCGACTTGCCCTGGAGCCGACATCAGCACACCAAGAAACTGAAAATGAGCCTCGAAGAGCTCAAAAAAGAATCGAAAGAACAAGAAGGCGACCCGACGATGAAGCAGTCTCGCCGGGAAAAAGGTCAGGCGATTGCGCGTAATCGCATGATGAAAGACGTGCCAGACGCTGATGTTGTGATCGTCAACCCGACCCATTACGCTGTTGCCCTGAAATGGGACCGTAAGGGCGGCGCCGCGCCGGTTTGCGTCGCGAAAGGCACCGATGAAGTCGCCGCCAAGATTCGCGAAGTGGCGACCATGTCCGGCGTGCCGATCCGGTCCGACCCACCGACGGCCCGCGCAATCCATGCAAGCGTAGAAATCGGCGACGAAATCAACCGCGAGCACTACGCAGCCGTCGCCGCCGCGATCCACTTCGCCGATACGATGCGGCAGAAAGCGAAGTCCCATGGGGCCTGATCAGAAATTGAAACAGCTTGCGGAACTGAAAAAAATCGCGGCGATCAAGGTCGATCGCGAAAAGCATCAGCTTTCGTCGATCAAGGATGAACTGGCGCAGTTGGCTGAAGAGAGAAAGGCGCTGCAAAATCGCATGGGGTCAGTGGCGGAAACAAAGGAAACCGAACCCGCGGCGCTTATAAACGCACAATATTACCTCGATGCCCTGTCTAACCACGCACGCCATCTCGATCAGGCGCAACAAGAAGCGCACAGCCGCACTGAAGCACAACGTGAACGGATTAAACAGGCGCTCGCCTCAAAAATTCGTATTGACGGGATGAAGACTGATTAAGTTTTCGATTTTACGATCATAATCCCGGCTCTGAATGGAAATCCACTCACACGCCGACATAGGATCTCAATTTTTGCATATCATCATGGGCTGAACGAATGTTTTTCCGGTCCACCGCAAGACGCATGTCACGCAAGATTTCCAATGCGCTCATCAACTCTTCCAAAGGCGGACCACTCGCTGTGACTTGTTTGTATTTTTCAGGCGTCAACGCTGCTGACGGCTTCTCGATATAATCCTTCACCAGCTTATCATGATGCTGACGCGCTGTGGTCCCGTGGAGCTTACAAACACTGAGATACGCCTCGACATTTTTCTTAAAAGTCAGATCGTTCTTGTTTTCCGGCGCGGCATCGAGAAACTGCAGCAGAAAACTGCGCTGACGCATACACTCGCGCAAGGAAATCTGATCGCGCGGCTCCATATAGAGCATTTTTTCGACTAACAACTGCGAGTAATAAGGGTCGTTAGCGGAACAAAGGCCCAGCAGCAAATCAATTTCATTGATGCCGGAAAAATCGCCGCCATTGGCGCCCCGATATTCCTGTCGCGCCACCTTATAAGGTTTGTAGTAAGGCCGCACACAGTAAAAGAAACGGTCTCGGTCCAGCTTTTTAAACAGAAGGTCGTTCGACTCGATGACATCTCTCAAGGCGTCGCCAGCGTCTTCAAATAAGATCGCCGCTGCGGGATTCGTGACGCCTAAAGGCAGAACACGCGACAACAGCTCCGCCGCGCGCTTGAACGCAAAAATGCTTCTGAGATTATAGTCAAGAAACAGGTATTCATCCGGCAAAGTCGTGAAGCTTTTGATTTTTCCGTTCACGGCGCGATTGCGCGTGGTCAAATGCGCTGTTGCAAAACGCGGCACGACGCCGAGGAAAGATGAAATATGCATCGCTAGTGCGGAGGCTTCGTGCAGTGGCGATTTCGTTTCTCGCGCCGGGTTCGTGACCTCATGGCGCCGTAGCGAGGCCATGTAGAGCCCTACATCACCAAGTAAATCAAAGGCGTTTTCAAATCCTTCGTCGGTGTTCCCCTCCACGAGAAGTTGAACGATGAACTCGTGCCCCTCTTCACGGATCTGAGTTTTTATTTCGTCGCCAATGCCCTCGACATTTTCACGCGCCTCACGGGCAAAGTAAATTTCCTCAAGCGCCGTATTCATTTCGACGAATGATGTTCTGATCCAGTGCTCGTAATCCTTCGAAAGGGTCATCTCGGGCGGCTTCCTCTCTTCGCCTGCGCGGCTTTCGCTCGTCTTATCCTATTCGAAAGCGAGAGGAAACGGGCGGCTAGTCCGCACCGGGCGTGTAGTTAAGAACCGGGCCGAGCCAGCGTTCAGCGGTGCGCAGATCCCAACCCTTGCGCCGCGCATAATCCTCGACCTGGTCTTTCTCGATACGGCCTACGGCGAAGTATTTCGATTCCGGATGGGCGAAGTACAGTCCCGATACGCTCGCCGGCGGCGTCATGGCGAAACTGGTCGTCAACTCAACGCCTGCACGCGCCGACGCGTCCAGCAGACGGAACAACGTTTCTTTTTCCGTATGATCGGGTTGCGCCGGATAACCTGGCGCCGGACGAATACCTGCATATTTCTCTTCGATCAGTTCTTCGTGAGAAAATTTTTCATCAGGCGCATAGCCCCACAACTCACGGCGCACGCGCGCATGCAGATATTCCGCGAACCCCTCGGCAAAACGATCGGCCAACGCCTTCACCATAATGGCGGAATAATCATCATTGGCGTTCTTGAACGCATCTGACTTTTCAAGTTCGCCATGCCCGGCGGTCACACAGAAGCCGCCAACCCAATCGGCGCCCTCGCCTGTTGGTTTCACAAAATCTGAAAGCGCGTAATTGGCGCCCTCGTCCTTTTTGATTTGCTGGCGAATGGTTTGGAAACGCGCAAGTTCTTTTGAGCGCCCGTCATCGCTCCAGACAATAACATCATCGCCGTCAGCATTTGCCGGCCAAAATCCAACACATGCTTTCAGCTTTAGCCATTTTTCTGCGACGAGTTGTTCAAGCATCTCCTGCCCGTCATGCCAGAGAGATCGCGCCGCCTCGCCGCGTCTCGGGTCATCGAGAATTTGCGGATACCGGCCCTTCATGTCCCAGCTCATGAAGAACGGCGTCCAGTCGATGTAGGGCAGCACGTCCTCAAGGCTGACGTCATCAATTGTGCGTGCGCCAGTGAACGATGGAGGTGCGCCATTATGGCGAGACCAATCTGGCTGATAGGCGTTGGCGCGGGCATCAGTAATAGAAAGCCGCTCTTTCGGTCCACCGCCGGAGCGCGACTCGCGAATGCGTTCAAACTTCGCCTTCGTTTCCTCCCACACGCGCGGGCGTTCCGTTTCCGAAAGCAGCGATGATACGACGCCCACCGCACGGCTCGCGTCAGCCACATGCAATGTCGGCGCATTTTTGTAGCCGGGCTCGATCTTGACCGCCGTGTGTGCTGGTGATGTCGTCGCCCCGCCGATCAGCAACGGCAACGCCATTTTCCGGCGCTGCATTTCGGATGCGACAAATACCATCTCATCGAGCGACGGCGTGATGAGGCCTGACAAGCCAACAATGTCCGCGTTTTCTTCGACGGCCGTGTCGAGAATTTTTTCCGCCGGAACCATGACGCCCAGATCGACGACTTCGTAGCCGTTACATTGCAGAACAACGCCGACGATATTCTTGCCGATGTCGTGCACATCGCCCTTCACCGTCGCCATGACGACCTTGCCGTTGGATTTTCCGACAAGACCCAGCCTTTCTTTTTCCTCTTCCATGTAGGGAAAGAGGTATGCCACCGCCTGTTTCATGACACGCGCGGATTTGACAACCTGCGGCAGGAACATTTTACCGTCGCCAAAGAGATCGCCAACGATGTTCATCCCGTCCATGAGCGGACCTTCGATCACGTGCAGCGGGCGTTCAGCGGCGGCTCGCGCTTCTTCCGTATCTTCCTCGATAAATTCGGTAATGCCGTGAACGAGCGCATGGGACAGTCGTGCATTCACCGGTTTTTCACGCCAGCTTAAATCTTTCTTCTGGCTCTCGCCTTTCTTGCCGCGATATTGCTCGGCAATCTCCAGCAACCGTTCTGTGGCGTCATCACGACGGTTAAGGATCACATCCTCAACGCGTTCGCGCAGGTCCGGCTCGATATCATCGTAGATATCCAACTGACCGGCGTTAACGATCGCCATGTCCATGCCGGCCTTGATCGCGTGATACAAAAAGACCGAATGCATGGCGCGGCGTACCGGCTCGTTGCCGCGAAACGAAAACGACACATTCGACAACCCGCCAGAAACATGCGCGCCCGGCAGTTCTTTTCTGATGCGGGTGACTGCATCGATAAAGGCACGCGCGTAGTCATTATGTTCTTCTATACCGGTGGCGACAGCAAATATATTCGGATCAAAGATGATGTCTTCCGGCGGAAAATCAGCTTTTTGCGTCAGCAAATCATAAGCGCGCTTGCAGATGCGAAATTTTTCATCCGCTGTTTCCGCCTGACCTTTTTCATCGAACGCCATGACGACGGTCGCCGCGCCGTAAGAGCGAATAATCCGGGCCTGTTTCAGGAAAGGCTCTTCGCCTTCTTTCAGTGAGATCGAATTGACCACCGCCTTGCCCTGCACGCATTTGAGGCCTGCTTCGATCACTTCCCATTTCGATGAATCGATCATCACCGGAACGCGAGCGATATCCGGTTCGGCAGCGATCAGGTTCAGGAATGTTGTCATGGCGGCGACGCCGTCGAGCATCCCCTCGTCCATGTTGACGTCGATGATTTGAGCGCCGTTCTCAACCTGCTGGCGCGCGACCTCGACCGCATCAGCGTAGCGGCCTTCGGTGATCATCTTCCGGAAGACGGCGGAGCCGGTGACGTTCGTGCGCTCGCCAATGTTGACGAAAGTAGCTGTCTGATTGGTCATGCGCCTTACGCCAGTTCGAACGGTTCAAGACCAGAAAGGCGCATGGCGTTTTCTTGCGACGGAATTTTACGCGGGGCGAGGCCTTCCGCTGCTTCCGCAATTGCGGAGATATGCGCCGGCGTCGTGCCACAACAACCGCCTAGAAGATTGACAAGACCGCTCTCCGCCCATTCACGAAGCATGGAAGAGGTTTCCTCCGGCGTTTCGTCATATTCACCAAAGGCGTTGGGCAGACCTGCATTCGGATAAGCCGCAACAAGCGTATCGGCGACGCGGGCAAGCTCGGCGATATGCGGGCGCATCAACGCGGCGCCAAGCGCGCAATTTAATCCGACAGCAAACGGTTTTGCGTGCCGGACAGAATTCCAGAATGCTTCAACGGTCTGACCCGAAAGCGTGCGGCCAGACTTGTCGGTAATCGTGCCTGAGATCCAGATGGGAAGTCTTTCATAGCCTTCCCCTTCGAGATCCATGATGACTTTCAACGCCGCCTTGCAGTTCAGCGTGTCGGTGATGGTCTCGATCAAATAAAGATCAACACCGCCTTCATAAAGCGCTTTGATTTGTGTTTTATAGGCGTCGTAGACCTGATCGAACGTCACCAAGCGTGCGCCAGGGTCATTCACATCTGAGGACATGGAAAGCATTTTGTTGAGCGGCCCAATGGAGCCGGCAACAAATCGTGGTTTGGCCGGGCTTTTCGCCGTCCATTCGTCAGCTTGTGCGCGCGCGATTTTCGCGCCTTCGAAATTGATATCGCGCACGTCGGCTTCGGACAGCTTATAATCATCCTGCGCGATGACCGTGGCGGAGAATGTATTCGTTTCGCAGATATCTGCGCCGGCGCGGTAAAATTCATCGAGCAGCTCGCGAATAATATCTGGCCTCGTCAGGCACAAAATATCGTTATTGCCTTTCAGATCGTCGGCATGATCTGCGAAACGCGCTTGGTAGCGGGGGCGAGACTTGAACTCGCGACCTCAGGGTTATGAAAACTATTGCAAGCGAAAGAAATCAATCACTTGCCTGCAAAACTGACCGTTTCGGGCGCTATAAAAATCAATGGGTTAAGGGCGGCATTGCAAAACTTTTGAGCGGCCTCACGTCAATTTCTTGCCGCAATCGGGACAGCGTTCATAATATTCAAAGTCAAAATTTGGATGCCGACAGCGACCAAGTAGTGACATAATCCAGCGAAGAAGAAACATTGTCGGGCCTCTTATGCAGCTTTAGCGACCGCCTCTGGTCGCAGCAAAATTTCAAACCTTCGTAACAATCGTCCAGACCGGTTGGACCGGTGCTGGTTGTATTTAACTTCCTTATAATAAAGAAGCTGATCTAGTGAACGCTGTACGCATCTGCGTTGTATTTTCAACTCACGCGCAAGATCACTGATAGTGCGTTCGTAGTAGCCATTTTCATCTGCATTGAACGCGAGCCATAAGAGCATGATCCGCGCCCCATGCTGTGACCTGGATTGTTCCCAAACTATGCGTGTCCAGTCTGTCATCGGTCCGGCCTCTTATGCAGCTTTAGCGACCGCCTCTGGTCGCAGCAAAATTTCAAACCTTCGTAACAATCGTCCAGACCGGTTGGACCGGTGCTGGTTGTATTTAACTTCCTTATAATAAAGAAGCTGATCTAGTGAACGCTGTACGCATCTGCGTTGTATTTTCAACTCACGCGCAAGATCACTGATAGTGCGTTCGTAGTAGCCATTTTCATCTGCATTGAACGCGAGCCATAAGAGCATGATCCGCGCCCCATGCTGTGACCTGGATTGTTCCCAAACTATGCGTGTCCAGTCTGTCATCGGTCCGGCCTCTTATGCAGCTTTAGCGACCGCCTCTGGTCGCAGCAAAATTTCAAACCTTCGTAACAATCGTCCAGACCGGTTGGACCGGTGCTGGTTGTATTTAACTTCCTTATAATAAAGAAGCTGATCTAGTGAACGCTGTACGCATCTGCGTTGTATTTTCAACTCACGCGCAAGATCACTGATAGTGCGTTCGTAGTAGCCATTTTCATCTGCATTGAACGCGAGCCATAAGAGCATGATCCGCGCCCCATGCTGTGACCTGGATTGTTCCCAAACTATGCGTGTCCAGTCTGTCATCGGTCCGGCCTCACTTTTCGGTTCTGACATAGCCGTCACCGCCACATCTCTTGCAAACGGCTTTGACAACATTCGCGGCGTCTATTTTCACGATGTTTCCGCAAGGAAATTTTACCTCCACGCGATCCGGGCATTCATCGCCTGGCAACTCGCGAATTACTTCCGCCGACAGTTCTGCACCGTGAAATCTAACCTTAGCTTTGTAGGGAAAAGACAACGTCACTGTGGGGCCCTCTCTAGGAATCCCGGCGCAGCCGGAAAGGCGCGCCGCTTTCATCGACCCATGCGGGCCCTAAATCTTCACGTTGACAGGCCGGGATTTCATCTTGCGGACAGCCGCAAAACTTAGTCAAAGCGCCCCTGCAAATTGCACTCACCGGAAAGCCGTTTGTGCAACCAAGATCGCCTCCGCCGTTATTGTAATAAGCGCTGCATTGATCTTCTTTTCGGCGCATGTCCGGCCTCAACTGATAAGCCGGGCAATAATAAGCCCGAGCGTAAAACAGAAAACCAATGCGGCGATGCAGTCTATGGCACGCAAGACCGGCCCTCCTTAGTTTAATGCTTCGCCGACGGTCGCGGCGTGTACTCCGCGCGTGGTGCGAATTTTTCATGTTCCGCAGGTTCAATCGGCGCCCGCAATTCAATCCCGTCGATAGATACGCGCGGCTCCGAGTGATGATTCCCGGCGTTCAAACCGACAAAACGAAACGGCAAACCGCAGTCCGCGCACTCGATTTTCAAGTCTGCGACATATCCGGTGATTGGCCCGCCTTCCTCATCAGAAAGACGGCCAATGTGCGCGGCGCAGTGGAAGTTCTTATGTTCGCAGGCCATCGCGGCTCCTCAGTTTACGATCTTGTGAGCATGAATGACTTGCTCGCGATTGGTGTTCGGATTCAGAACGCGAATGCGGTCGCCGTAGCAGTGGCCTAAAACTTGGCCTGTCGTTTCCTGCGCACCCGTTTTCCAAACCCATCGGATAGAAGCGCCAACCGGATAATCTTCTCGGAGCGCAGCGTTGACCGCATCTTCGGCGGCCGATACGCGCGCCAATGCTTTTTTAAGTCTCGCTGACATCTCGCCTCCTCATTTAAAATCTGCGGAGAGCGAACAGCCGAGAAGCACACAACCCAGTCTGCCGCCGTCCAGGTAATTCCGTCTCACGCTCCGCGTCGCGCCGGGTGTCCCTCCTGGCTGGGGGAATGACCTATCGGGCTCAGCCACTCCGGAATCGCTCTTGTCTTTGTGGACGCTATCGGCGTCACTCGCCCGAGACTCAACGTAACTTGTTTAACACCCTTGTTATTGATAAACAAGGGTGGTAATAGAAAATTTATGAGCCGTAATTTATTACCCCCGATAACAGCAAATTTTACAGCGGTGACGTTCCACCGGAATCGCCCGCTATTGGCCTTATGCTCATCGGATACGCACGCGTTTCGACAGACGACCAGGATCTCACGCTCCAGCGCCAGGCGCTTGAGGAGCGCGGATGCGAGCGAATTTACGAAGACAAAAAGAGCGGGAAAAATCTCAACCGTGACGGCTGGCGGGAATGCCGCGCCGATCTCCGCACCGGCGACACGCTTGTCGTCTGGAAACTTGACCGGCTTGGCCGCAACGTCATCGACCTCATCAAGCTTGCGGAGGAATTTCGCGAAGACGGGATCGAGCTGGTCGTTCTCACGCAAGCCATTGATACAACTACGCCAATCGGCCGTTTCATGTTCAACATCTTCGCCTCAATGGCGGAGTGGGAGCGCGACATGACCGCCGAACGTACAAAGGCCGGCATGGCGGCGAAGGCGGCGGAAGGCGTTGTCATGGGCGGCTTGCCGGCAATCACGCCGGAAATCTGGCAGTATTGCATCGACACCATCCAGGCCGACCCGGATATGTCGCCGCGCCGATTGTCGGAAGCCGTTGAAAAACAACTGAAAGCAAAGGTCAGCTACGGCACGCTGCGCAACTATTGGAAAAAGTTTGAGGATGGGGCGGAGTATCCCGACCGCTGGCGCGTCCGCCGCGAACAATACGCGAAGCGCCAGAAAGAATTGAAGCGCGGCAAAGGCCGCAAATAGGAAACCACTTGTCGCGAGTTGCGGAAAATAGGAATCCGCTTTCGGTGAGTGGATGCTTACACAGGAGGACGCAGGGTTTCTGCGCAATGCAAACTAGGAGAATCGAATTATGAAAGCTAGCGACCCAGTGCCGGACGAACTATCGCTTATCATCAAGCGGGTTAATCGCCGAGTTGTTGTTACATGCAAGGAACTTCCCGGCATCTGGAAATCTAACCGATCACTTAAGAGGGCGTTATCAGAATTTGCTGATGCAATACACAAGCGCGCAAACTCGACACAACAATAGAGGACTGTAACATGGCGCACAAAATGACAGATTTAATCGCCTACGGCGCCCGCGCAGGTCACAAAATTGACGGACAAACTGTCGTCGTTCCAGCCCTTCCTATTACAAAAGAAAACTATGGGGCTTGGTGGCAATTAATCCGTGATGCTTGGCTGGTTTTGCGCGGCCGCGCTGCCGCAATTCAATGGCCGCAGCACGACAAAAAACAAGGACCGGCAAAGTGAGCGAAGCGGCCAAGTGGATCGACATAGTCCGACCCGTCCTCGGCAAGTTTGAGGTTGCCGGTGCGCTCGGTTTACGCACGGTTTGGAACGCAAAGGGTTCGGCGGCGGTCGGCAAGTTGATCCGTGAAATGGCTACAAAGCTGGATCGCGCTGTTGAAATGGGGCGAGCCGCCCCGCCAGATTGCGAGCCGGTCGATCCTGATTATGAAATCGAAAATGGAGGACCGTGATGCGCAAGAACGGCAAAACATCGCTTCAGTTCGCTCGGCTGCTAAATGAGATGGGCGCCCGCCCGCCTAGCCTGTTTTCAGAACCGGCAAGCTGGCTGCGCTGGTACGTTCTAAGACAAGATGCGTGGGTATTTAAGAAAGGACCGCTACATGCCGGAAAGCGCATCTGAAATTTTAAGAAGCATCGGGGTGGCCGCAGTTATGCCGTTGCTGCGCAAGCAGATCGACCTCGTTCGTGAGGTCGAAACCGCAGAGGCGAGATGCGCGGCTTTTGGCATACAAAGCGACAAGTTCAGACGCGCGATGAAGTCGGAAATGGAGCGCGCAGCCTCATCCCTATCGACGGCGAAAAAGCCGGGCGTGATAGCCGCAGAATTGATTAGAGAACAAGGACCGGCAACATGAGCAAAAAACGGCTATGCACGGAATGCCAGACCACCCCGCTCGACCCGAATGATCCACGGCCGTTCTGTACGCCATGCCGCGATATGTTGCTGACTCAGACCCTTGACCCGAACAGCGCGATCACCACGGCCGCCCTACTCGAAACCGATGTGCAAGATGCAATCGCTGAAAGTCCCTTTGATGAAATGAAAGGACCGCCGATATGTGCGAACTTTGCGAAACCGAAATTGGCGCCGGATGGTGTTCGACATGCGCCGCCGAGGCGAATGAGCGCTCGAAAGAAGAAGACACGGAAGGACAGTCGAATTGCGACGTTTTTTCATGCTGATCGGCTCATTCCTCGGTCGAAAACTTGATAGTTTCGAAGGCGGCGGCGATTGGGAGTTTAGCTATAATGTTTTCGACGACCACCGAATGGGTGAATGCGCCGTGCTTTTCTTGGGGCCATGGATGGCCGAGTACGGGCCGAAAAAGGAACGACCGACATGCACAGAAAAGATCAAGAAGACTGGTACAGGGGCGGCAGCTATTGGGCGGGCGCGTTAGTCGGCTTCGTGGTTGCCACTATTATTTGGAATTTTTGAGGACCGGCAAAATGAATTGGAACC